>CAIQCQ010000015.1 GCA_903870365.1 uncultured bacterium
AGATTCTTGGATACAAAACAGCTCTGGAAGTATCCAGAGCAAATGGTATTATGAAGAGTATTATCAGTCGTAATTCTACGACTGTCCTGATTGAGGGGTGAATTTAGGTGCGAACTTCTATTTAAATCATAGCACACTATATATCATTTTGTCAAGTCACAACGACGTCAAAAAAACCTTGTTTTACAAGGGTATTTTGACGTTTATATCTGGTCCAAATCCAATGTCTCATCAATCCTAATCTTGGCTACAAAGTCGGGCACGTGAGAAACAATGATCATCGCACCCTCATAGGTATTCAATGCCTCGGCAATGACGGGAATGTGGCGGAAGTTAATATGGTTGGTTGGTTCATCGAGGATGAGGAGTCCTGGTTTTTGCAAGACAAGTCGGGCAAAAGCCACCAGACCTTTTTGACCCTCAGACAAGTTCCCTACCTTGGTCTGCATGACGTCCCCCGTAATGAGAAAGCCTGCGGCCACAGATCGCATTTTTTCTTCTGACTCTTTGACCGCCACCTCGGACAATGACTGATAGACCGTGTCATCAAAGTTCAGTGTTGAAAAATCTTGTCGGTAATAGCCGATGACCACTCCAGGAGTAATCTTGGTCCCCACCGCTTCATTTTTGGCGATTGATTCGAGCAAGGTACTCTTACCAATACCATTTGGCCCTTGTAACAGAAGATGCTGATTTTTCTTCAGTGAAATATTGGCTTTTTTGGAAACAGGTTTGTGATTTTTAATTGTTTTAAACGCAGTGATATGGACGATCTCACCAGTCATGTTTTGCTGAGCATGTATGATAAATGGTCGGATAGTTTTGTCTTCTTTTCGTGTATCCACTTTTTGTTCCTCCAACTCCTCAGCTTTGTCACGCATCCGTCGAGCGACCAGACGCATCTGTCCACCCTTGTTAGCAAAAAAGTTTGCTTTGTCTTTGTTCTCTTGTATTTCTTTAGCCAGCAAGGCATTCTTGCGGTTTTCTTTTTCCTGGCGGGCAGTAATCTGCTCTCGCACATCAAAATAGTTACCGACATATTGCTCAATCTTTCTGGTATAGACATCCAGATACAAGACACCATCACTAAAACTATTCAAGAAATCAGCATCATGGGAAATAACGATACAGGTTTTTTTATAACTTTTCAAAAACTGTGTGAGATGTTCAATACCTGCCGTGTCCAAATTGTTGGTCGGCTCATCGAGCAAGAGTAAGTCAGGATTTTGAATTAAAGCAGAAGCGAGCAGTAGTCGGGCCTGCTGTCCACCAGAAAATGATCGGACGATTCTGTCATGCACTTTTGTGTGACCTTTGAGGTTGACTACCTCCAAGACATCATCAATCCGTGGATCGAGGTCATAGACTTTTTTGGAAAAACATTTAGCAAAAAACTCTCGAACAGTCAGGTTGAGTTCATCTCGTGGGATGACTTGTCGAGACAGAGCGATGGACACACCATTGACCACATTGACCACACCTTCTTCTGGTGTGTTTTCTTTGGTAATCAAACCAAACAAGGTACTCTTGCCTGCCCCGTTTTGTCCCATGATGGTCGTCTTGGTTCCACGCCGAATAGCAAAATCCACTTCACCCAAGAGTGTTTTGTTTTCTGAATATCCAAATGACACCTTCTCAAAACGAAGGATTGTTTCGTCTTTCGCCATGTATTATGTATAAAAAAATAGAAAATAGGGAACAAAATAACTTTCATAATTTCACCAAGTGAGAAGTGAGTAACCTCACTTCTCAAGACCTTGAATGACTCTCGTACTCAGAACGTGAAAGGTGTGACTTGCCATGTAAGGTTCGCGATGAGATTGGTGAAATTTGGAAGTTATTATCTCTCCCATTTGCCGGTACCAATCAACTTGAGTCGCTTCACTTCCAAGCGTTTTTTTGTCTTCTTAGAACGTGATGTCTTATTTTTTGTATTTGTTGCTTCTCGTTTTGCCATCCCGTTAGAAATAGGAGATCACGCATTGTGCCGTGATTCCTATATATAATTATTGAGTAAATCTGCTAATGATATTTAGATCTCCGCCATTTCTGACAGGACCATAGGAATGCAGTATACACTGAAATGTAGGAAAAAGATACACCTAACAAAAAGGCATTACCTACTAGTTTCTTTCAAACAAAGTTTTGTATTTATCCCAATATGCATATCCCAAGTATGACGTGAGTAAGCTCACCACAATACCTGATGCAATATACCCAGGTGCCACATGTAGATCGAATACAATAATTCCTACACAAATAGGAGAAACAAAAATAGTTGCAAGTGCTGGCAAAAACCCTGTCAGGAGCATCAACCCAGAAACTATTTCTGTCACTTTAATCATTTGAAATATTCCCATAGACCACAATGACTGTGAGACTCCAATCATTTCTGTTGGCACACCATGCATTGCATACCCTGCCATAAGTCCAGACACACCACTTCCTATAAACGCTAATCCCAAAACACTGCGTATAGTAATAACAAGTTTACGATTACGAAAATTCATATGTATGTATCTATTTTATAATATATCTACTATACCAAATCTTTTAACCCTAGTCCTGGAACAAACCGAAAAAGGCATTGATAAGCGAGAGAACAATAGAAAAGAGACATGCTGTCCAAAAGCCCGCAACGACAAAACCAGGGACAATGTGTGACGCAAGAATGATAAATAGTGCATTAATAACCAATGAAAACAAACCGAGAGTAAGGATAGTCAATGGTAATGTAATCAACTTAACCGCTGGTTTGATAAAAATATTGATGATGCCCAGGACGACAGCTAATACGATGGCACTTTGCAGACCAATAGTTACCCCTGGCACAATGTAGGTGGCAATTAAGATGGCTATGGTAGACACAATGAGGTGGATGAGTATTTTCATATGGATAGCATTATACAATACAAAACCCTTGTTCGCATGGAGAACTCTACTTAAAGAACAGATATATTGACATCACGAAGCTTCATTGTCTGTGGATCAAGAAGGACTGACATACTCTTGGCCACTGATGGCTGTGTGGTAAATGGTTCACCAGCATTTCTGACCGCATAGTTCACCACAATCACATTGCTATTTTTAACCTGAGAGATCTCGGTTGTTTGTGGGGCAATACGATCACCAAGTAGTACACCATCTGAACCAATATATCCATTGACGGTGTTGAGAGCAACAACAACATAATAAAAGGTGCCGCTACCACCAGTGTTTTGAGTCAAAAGAAACGCTGTGTCCGGTCGTCCATCACCATTAAAGTCATGCACCACTTCATTGCCAAAATACTGAGTAGTAATTTTTGAGGCTGAGCCGGGAGCGGCTGGGACCACAGACACCCCATTGACCAAGGTCACTGGTTGTCCTTCGATCATATAAGTTGCATCCTTTGGACTTTGTGCCCCGACAATAGGTGGCGTCACCACAACAGAAGACTTTACGGTATATAAAAAATACAAACCGACGGCAATAGCCACCAATACCACAATCGCAACAGACATCACAACAATATTTTTCATATATATCTTAAGACGACAAATAGAGGTTGTTATGACACAGACACTTATCTTTGTGGTGCCACAGTAATCGTATTAATAATAGCTTGTTGTAATGAAGTTGATCGAATAGTCTGTGCCAATATTTGTTTCCACTGTGAATTTTGTATATCGACGTCAGGTAACACACCATTTACCTCTATCGGCTGATTATCATCACGTAATGTCAGACTGTTGACCAACAACAGTGAGTACTTTTCATTTGGACCAATACTAGTTTGTATCGGATAAGTATTTTCCACACTACCCCACCCCCGAGTTTTTGTACCGACCACATGCGCAATACGAAACTTTTTCAAAATAGAAGTGAGTAGCTCGGCCGTCGACTGTGTCATATTATTAGTCAGCACAGCATATTCAGTATATCGATCAAGTTCGGGAAAATGTGGAGTGACAGTCCGCTGGGTTTGATAGTCACCTTGGTGAAAGAGGTCAAACGCATATTGATTTTGCCCAAGAAACAAACCGAGGAAATACTGTGGAAAGGTCAAATCCCCACCCACATTGTTCCGTACATCAAGAATCATACTGGAGAGATGCGGTGTGGTACTGGCCGAGTCCACCACTCGAGCAAAATCACTGATAGTACTTGGTGAAATTTTCTCTATATAAACATACAACGTATTACCCATGATGTGGCCAAAGACAGTTGGTTCAATCTGGGTCTGATCATATATTGATTTATCAATTGGATTATTCAATACCTGATATGAATACAAAGTCTGCTCACGTTTCGCCTCGACATCACTTGTCGTAGCATGGGCAAGGTCTGCTTTTGTTTTCATATATCCTGCTGCAATCTCCTGCATAGTCGCCCCCTTGGTCACCCCAATATTTTGATACAAATCATTGGCTGGATTGATATTGGCCACCGTCTGTCGAAGCTCTGTTTCTTGGACAGAGGAGAGAAGTTGATCACGGCCTTGTGGAGCTAAGTTATACAAAGCCACAATAACAGTATTGATAGCCAAATTTTTCTCGGCCGATGTTGAGGTGGCCGTCTTAAACTCTCTCGCAATCATATTGGCCACACCGGTACGATCCTGACTGACTACTGTAGGAACCGCAGGAAAGTTCCCTGCTTTCTGCACAGAGAGCTGAAAAAGCTGAGCCATATCAGAACTGGTGGCTTGCTTCCAGTAATTAGCGACGATGGCATCGTACACTTCCATATCAAAACGAACGTATGGATCATTTTCTGCCGCTGTTTTGTATTGAACTGGTTTAGTAAAAAGTTGTGCCTGATGTGTATACGCATAATATCCACCACCACCGAGAACAACGAGGCACAGCAAACATATCCAGATTTTCTTTTGAAATAAAAAATTCATTATATAAATTGTTACCTACTCCACATGCACTTGTATATCTGTACGCTCTTTTTCTAGTTTCAAAAAAAGTATCGTAAAAGAACCAACAAAAATTATAACCGATGCAACAAGAAAAACATAATTATATGCATCGATCTGTGCCTTGAGTGATATCAATGCAATATATTTTTGTATATCAATCGGGTTGTGACTATATAGCTTACTAAAACTATTGATACTCAACACATTAGACGCCACTCTGTTGTTCAATATCGTAGCAAAAATAGCGATACCAAATGCTCCTGCAATATTTCGAACCAAAGCCAAGATAGATGAAGCAATACCAATCTCGTTTTGTGGTACCACCGATGCAATAATGTTGGTTCGCTGAGCCATACCGAAACCCAAACCAAAGGCCATCACTCCAAGCGGCAACATAATATCAAAAGCTGTTGATCGTGGGTCAAGACCGGTAAACATATAAATACCGATGGCTGCTACCAATGTGCTAGCAAATATAACGTAGCGAGATTGCACACGACCAGTCAACATGCCACCGATAGGTGCGGCGAGCATCAATGCTGCAGCCATTGGTATAAACAAATAGCCGGACTCAGTGGCGTTATATCCTAAAAACGTTTGGGCAAAGACGGGGATCAAAAAGACACCGCCCATCATACCCATGAAGACCACAAAGTTGTTAATCAATGCATTGACAAAAGCAGGGATCTTGAAAAATTTAAGATCAACAATTGGTTCGGGAAAATGTTGTTCAATCCGAATAAACAGCCACAGCAACACAACAATCGAAACGTAACACCCGACACTCCATACAGACAACCATCCCCAATCTGAACCTTTGTCCAACACTAAGACGAGAGCTGACAACATGCCACCCAACGTAGCAGCACCCCACCAATCAAAAAAGACTGTTTTATTTTCTGATCGTGATTCATTGATAAAACGCAGTGCCATATAAATACCAAGCAAACCAATCGGTAAGTTGATCAAAAAAACTGAACGCCAACCAAAGGTATCAATCAATGGCCCGCCGAGCAATGGACCAAACACAATAGCCGCCGCAAATGATGATGACCAGATGCCAAGGGCCTGAGCACGCTCCTTACCCTCTTTAAACGTCACGGCAATGATAGCCATAGCCGTCGGATAGTCCGCCGAACCAGCAATAGCCTGGATCACGCGAAAGACAATCATCGATGATAAATTCCAGGCCAAACCCGCGAGAACTGAACCAAGAATAAAAATAGAAAAACCAAGAATATAGACTTTCTTGCGACCAATCGTGTCCCCCAGTTTGCCCCAGATAGGCACAAAGACAGCGTTGGCAATAATGTACGCCGTGGCAATCCACCCCGCAGCAGAGACACTAATACCAAATTCATCAATAATTTTCGGCAATGCTAAGTTCACAATGGTCTGATCCAATCGTCCTAAAAAAGTACCCACAATCACTGTCAGTAAGATCCACCAACGAAGATTAGATCCTCCTGTACTCTCTTCCATAGTTATTTCAAATAGACCGTTATCTTGGCAGACATACCATTTTTCAATTCTGGGTACTGTGCCACGGTGAACCGTACTTTAATATCAAATTTATTGACTGGTCGCTTGTCTGAAATAGAAAAAACCACGCCGGTATTGTCCGCAGTTTGACTGACACTATCGACCACGCCAACATATGTTTTGTTGCCATAAGTATCCACAGTAAATGTCACCTTTTGTCCTGGATGCACCTGGTCTAAACCCTTGGTCTCATCAATAGTCCCCACGACACGTAAATCATCTGGATGGATCATCGACACCACTGTTTGACCAGGGGCAAAAAACGCTCCAACAGTATTGGTCACTCCAACGACAATACCGTCCTGTTTGGCAGTTACCGTATCACTCCCCACAGAGGCAAGGGGCATATTAACAGAAACAGTATCCCCTTCGTGAACATATAGTGTATTTAACATACCACCAGTACTAGCTGACAAATTAATGATCGGTGCATTGATCACAGAGTTTTCAATAAACAATGTATTGTGATTGTCTTGCCAAAAAATAAAACCTCCCAAGACAACAAACACACCAACAATACCCGCAATACTTTGGACCAGTGGGTTTTTAAATAGAGATTGTTTGTCTGTCTTTTTTTCTTCGTTCATATATATGTTTTGATATTATTGTGTCGAACCTTGTTGCAAAATCATCACTTCTTTCAAGGGTTGTGCTTGTTCACCCACTGCAATATCAATGTGTGTAATCACGCCAGCAATCGGTGCTCGCAAGACAGTGTTGTTGACCATAGTCTCTGCAGCAGTAATCAGACCTTGAGCTGACAAGATTTGGGCGTTAGCAATAGCCACATCCTCACTCCGAGCTGGCGATTGTTTCAATGAAAGTTGTGCTAATGCAACATCATGTGCCGACTGAGCACTCTGAACTGCCTGTTCATCATTGATAATAGTGGTAGAAAGTCCATCAATGGTTGCTTTTGCATTGGCTACTGCTGTCTCTGCACCAGCCAAACTTGCCCCACCTGTACTCGAGTTTGTTTGTGTACTATTTGTTAATACATTCAAAATATCTGTAAAATAATTACTGACCAGAGACAGATGATCGAGTGAGTCAGTAATGGTCTGATCAACGGTGTCAGCAGATATATTTGAAGTTTCTGTCTGCCATTGAGGAGTAAAACCATTCAGTGCGACTCGCTCGTCATTGATCACACCGACCATATGTTGATCAGTTTGCAAGGTGCCACCAACACTAAACTGTGGTGATGCGGATTGCGGATTGGAAAATAATATATTGGTAGTAGATAAAATAATGGTGTTTGTGTTGCTTTCCGCAGTTTTCAATTCATTCAACAAATTCTGTTCATTATTTTGTAGAGTGGTCTCTGCTGCCACCTCTGCCGCTTGACTGACTGCCACGTCTTGTGGAGTAGCTGCAGCCAAAATCTTGTTGTAATTTGCTTTTGCTTGAGCCAACGTGCCTTCTGCACTTTGTAGAGAAGCCTGTGCACTGCCTTGATCAACAGTAGCCAACACCTGCCCAGTAGATACACGATCACCTATTTTCACTGAGACAGTCTGCACCCGACCACCCACAGGAAATGACAAAGTAATGTCTTGTTGATTTGTGTCGACAACACTCGTGGTGGCTACGGTCGCATCAATTTGAGCAAAGGTCTTGGCCAAATTCCTCTGGTGATAGACATATCCGCCAATACCTACCACCACGGCCAAAACAGCCGCGCTACCGATGGCGACTTTTGGTTTATGTAAAATGTTGTGTATTTTTTGCTTCATATATATATAGTAGCCAAGAGGGACAGTCTATACGATACGAGCATATTTTTCAACATGAGGCACACGTGTCACTTTTTTAGAAAATGATATAGAATACTCTCACGCACATGATTAAAAAAATAAATAAATACGCCATTGGCGATTTTCATTTACGAGTGGGCCTTGGCGTATCAGGTAAAGGACTCTTTGCCACTGTTCCTGTTCCAAAAAATTCCTACATTATTGAGTACATTGGTAAAACAGTCCCACCAGCCAACCATGACACCGTGACTGGCAGATATCTTTTTTGGGCAGGCAAAAAGTTGATGATCGACGGTAATATCAAAGAAAACAAAGCTCGCTTCATCAACCACTCGTGCAAGCCAAACTCCAAAGCAGAAGGTCCAGACGGCCACATCTATATACGAACACTCCGAGCGATCAAACCTGGTGAAGAAATTACTTATGACTATGGTGACGAATACTTTGATGAATTTATCAAACCCAAAGGCTGTGGCTGTGTGAAGTGTGTAAAAGGGTAAACAAAAAAAAGAACTACGATCCGCAGACCGTAGTTCTTTTTTTTGTTTCCTACATCACCGCAATAATGACCCCCATGGTGACCATGACCACCAATGAACATGCACATTCAAAAAGCCAGAGTTTGACTGATCTCCCCATCCAGAGAACTTCGATCGAAGACGAGGTGACCAAAAAACCAAGCCAGACACACAGTGCAGATGTCACGGCAGTCGCTATCCCTGCTCCACCGAGTACCAGAGAAGTTGATGCGAGTAGATAAACCACTGCGAGCGCATACGCAGTAACAAAATTAGAAATGAGGTTACCCACCATTTGTGGAACCATATCTGACAACTTTTCATTGCCCGTCATCTTGATATTGGCAAGCTTCATCCACAATTTTCCAAGCAACGGCCCATGAAATAAAAATCCAAGGATAAAGGCAACAATAGCCGCAATACTGACTGCAAATAAA
This sequence comes from uncultured bacterium, assembly GCA_903870365.1. GTDB lineage: Bacteria > Patescibacteriota > Minisyncoccia > Phycocordibacterales > DATDWN01 > CAIQCQ01. The sequence goes on from CAIQCQ010000015.1 coordinate 9,164, forward strand.
TTAATCGGTAACATAATGTATATATTAATTGGTAAAATGTATAAATATTATAGCAGATTTTAAAACCACAGCTCTGATACGAAGGTGGGACCTTTTTAAGCCAAAGACCTACGACCTAACTCTGTTTACTCTTGTTTTCATCAGCCTTTTTATTAAACCTTTCTATTACATCACGGACAACGTCTTCAGGGAACAAAGAACGCATATCCACTATATATTTATAATATTTATTGTCCTCTTTAATATGCTCGTTTTTTTATAGTTTTTAATACACACTTCCACCATATCTCTAAGTATTTTTTTCACTACACTCTCCGGCGCCGAAAAGAATGGCTGTCCATCCAAATATTTTTCTTCCTGAATAAGAGCATCCTCAGATAAAATCGTCGGATCTGTAACCCTGACTTCTATACCTCCAGGAATTCTATAAACTGGAATAACTTCGAAGCGCTCTACTTTCTTTATATTCAGGGCAAATTTCGGACGTTCGTGTCTTTTGAGCATGGAATAAGTCAGTGTCCAATTATCCGCATCCCAGGCCCCGTGCTTTTCTACAAGATCCTTAAGTATTGGCTCAAGTTTCCAAAAATCCTCTTCCTGAACATAAATGTCTATATCTTGATTCTCTCTTATATATTTTCCATTTATCCCGGCTACTCCAACACCTCCAAATACCCAGTATTTGATTCCAGCATTAGAGATTGCAGGCAACACTTCTTCAAAAACTGGCCCTAGATGTTCATTGATTTTTTGTGTAGTTTCCATTTTCTAAATAGTGATTTATTTCAAAAATAATACTTCTTAAGAACCTAATTGTACCAAACTTACGAGCTGGAATAGGAGTAGGTGTCAGAGTAGGTGCAGAGTAGGTGTCAGGTACCGTTTTTTAAAATAAAATTCTGAACAAAGCTGGCCGTCTGGTATGACGTAGGAACAGCTACGGCCCTATCAAGGCCTTAATTTAAAAACTAGACTAACAATTCTCTATCGAAGCTGGAACCTATTTAGTTCTGGTTATTGTTTAATTCTACTGGAGAAGTTGTCCTCTTCGAGCCACGGTAATATTTGATAGCATTTATTCCACCAACTATCAATCCTAGTATTAGCACTGTATGCACAACTACCGCTGCTAATGCACCAAAAACTAAACCAATGACAAGACCTATAAGACCCATGTCACTGGAAGCAACGAAAGATACAGTTCCTGCTTCGAAAATACCTATCAGGAAAAGTAGAAGGTTCCGTCTGAAACGAACTCTCGGATCAGGATTGCTATAGAGAAAATATTCTATTATTAGAATTACTAACAAAAAAAATATCGCTGGAAGCCCATAAGTAAAAAGAAGTAGAATTGCTAATATCAGTGTAGCGATGCTGAAAATCTTGCCTTTAGCCGTAGCCCAGTATTTTTTCCATTGAACAAAAAGGTCTATGTAGTAGTTCATACTTCAATTATTACAGTTATTCTGATTGGAATAGGTATCAGGAATAGGTGGAAATAGGTGTCAGAAATAGGTGTCAGGTACCGTTTTTTAAAATAAAATTCTGAACAAAGCCGGGAGACCTGGATTCGCCACGCGACTCAAAATTTTCCGTCAAAAATTTTGGTCTGTGCACCGCCTCGCGAACGGACACTGGTGTGTCCGGCTTCGCCGCTCCGGCGGTTCGAATCCAGGTCCACGTGTAAAAAATACCTTCGGTATATTTTTGCTACGGGACCTGGATTCGAACCAAGATAAATGCCTTCAGAGGGCATTGTCCTACCATTAGACGATCCCGTAATGTCTCACCACAATACCTGAAAAATCAATATTTTTCAACAAAAAAGCGCCGGGAACTCATGCACCCTGGGGTGCATGAGTTCGGCAAGCGCTTCGAGTGCCCCATGAGAACACTCAATGATCATGATTTTTTTGCCATGAGCAAGGTTTCCATGCATCGTGTTCCCGTATTCCATGATCAAAAAAAGGGAGGGATTTACAGAACCGTGGATACCAGAGAGTATTCTACTAGAAAGTACCTTTTATACAAGTTTTACTTCGCCTTATTTTTCAAACAAGCCTGCACAAATGCAGTAAACAGCGGGTGCGGACTGAGTGGTCGGGCCTTTAATTCTGGGTGAAATTGCGAGCCGAGGAAAAATGGATGGACTGACTTTGGTAATTCAGCAATTTCCATCAATCGTCCGTCTGGCGAGGTGGCAGAAAAAACCATCCCTCCATGTTCAATCTCTGCAATGTACTCTGGACTGACTTCATAGCGATGACGATGTCGTTCAGAAATCTTACCACCAACACTTTCTGTCCCATAGGCCTTTTCAGCAATGGTGCCCTTTTTCAAAAAAGCTGTGTAGGCACCGAGGCGCATACTGGCTCCGTACTTCCCTGCTTCAAGCAACTTCTTTTGTTCTGGCATGATGTCGATGACCAGGTGTTCTGCTTTTGGATTGATCTCTGCAGTGTTGGCATCTTTCCAACCAAGAACGTTGCGACAGTATTCAATGACCGCCAGCTGCATACCATAACACAAACCAAAATACGGTATTTTGTTTTCTCGCGCAAATTTAATAGCCATGATCACCCCTTCTATCCCCGACTCACCAAACCCACCAGGGACGATCACCCCATCAAAGTTTTTTAATTCAGATATTTTTTTCGGACTTGTCTCATACTCTTTCGAATTGATCCAAGTCAATTTTGTTTTTGCGCCACTGGCCCACGACGAAAATTTGACCGCCTCAATGACCGACAAATATGCATCAGACAAGACAAAGTCCCCTGTATCAAAATATTTACCAATCACGGCAATCTTTAATTCTTTCTTGGTATTCTTGCGTCGAGCGACCATAGCACGCCACTGTACCAAATCTTTTTGTCGAGCCTGAATACCAAAATGTTCCAGCACACGTTCACTCAAGCCATCATTCTCAAAGTTTATTGGTACATCATAAATACTTTCAATATCTGGCGCAGAGATCACATTGTCCACCGGCACGCCAGTCGACAGAGCAATCTTTTCTTTACGTTTATGGTCGAGCGGTATATGACTACGAGCAATAATCATGTCTGCGTTGATACCATACGAGTTGAGCTGTCGCACTGCGTTTTGTGTTGGCTTGGTTTTCATTTCTCCCAATGTTCCGGGGACCGGTAAGTACGACACCACCACAAACATGACGTCCTTGGGATGCTTGAGTCTGAGCATACGAGCTGCTTCAAGGAAAATGGCGTTCTGATATTCACCGACAGTGCCACCAATTTCAAAAATAGTTATTTCAGAATCTGTCTTTTCGATCGAGGCTTTGATGCGGCGCAAGATCTCTTCGGTGATGTGATAGACCGGCTCAACGCATTTACCCTTGTAGCCAAGTGCTCGCTCTTTATCGATAACATATTTAAAGACCATACCGTTGGTCATATAGTTTTCTGGGAGGAGTGATTTGTTGAGAAATCGTTCGTAGTTACCCATGTCCTGATCAGTCTCCAGTCCAGAATCTAAAACAAAAACCTCACCGTGCTCAGTGGGGTTCATGGTACCTGCATCGACATTTAAATATGGATCTGCTTTGATGAGGCTGACACGGAAACCTTTTGACTGGAGGATGGTACCAATGGATGCAGTAGTCACCCCTTTTCCCACACCTGACATCACACCGCCGACGACAAAGATGTATTTATGAGTATGTGTATCTTTTGTACTGGTCGTGCGGGTTGTGGCAGTTTTTTCCTTGTCTGTTTTTTTGGTATTTTTTTGTGGCATATTACTTGTATTCGTTTGTATGTCTCATTGTAGTACAAACTACGAAAAATATACTAAAAAAGTGTTGAAAAACTAAAAAAATAGACTATTTCAACACAAATTTTAGATAAAATCAGGAAAAAATGAACAAAAAAATTAATATATACGCAAACAGCCAAATCCCAATGGATTTGGCTGGAACAAAAATCCTATTTCTCTAAGGGACAAAGAAGCCGGACTCGGGTTGATAAACCTTGATTAAAAACATTCCGCCAATATCGCCCCCCTTTACAACATGCTGTGCACAGAGATCCTGTTCTGTATCGTCTGAAAAACACACACAACCCTTTGGTAGAGAGTAGCGACCCACTGCCAATGCACAACCATGTCTACATGGAACTTCTTTTTCTTCAACAGGAATAGCGACACCCTGCACTATCATACTCGTCATAAATAGCCTCCACCAAAATACTACGTCAAAACTCCTTAAAAGAAAAGGTTAGAGAGAATCAGACTTTCAAATGCTTTCGTGCGGCAAGATATGAAGAAAAGGCACCAATGAACACCCCAGAGAATACAATGATACAAAAGATCTGACCAAAGTTTGATACATAGTAACTAAAAATATTGAGACCAATGAAAAAGTTTTGTGTCACACGACCCAGCCATAAAGTGATCGGCCAAAAGAGTACAAGTGTAATGATGGCAGAAAAGAGTCCGTACATAGCACCAGAGATGACAAACGGTCCGCGGATATATGTCCGACTGGCACCAACCAGACGCATCACAGAAATTTCATCTTTGGACATAAAGATGGACAAACGAATCGTGTTGTAGGTGATAAGAATAGAAATCGCCACAAGAAACATGGTCAAAGCAAAACCGAGACGATTTGCAGAATCAATCAACCGATTAAGTGCATCAATAGCATCTTTGTTTTGATAATAGTTGACCTTGTCAACAATACTCGCGCCGTTAGCAGACAAGGCACTTGAACTTTGCAAGAACTGAGCAATACCTTCGTACTGTGAGGGATCTTTGGCTTTGACATTGAGTGATGCTTCGAGTGGATTTGTTCCAAGCTCATCAAGGGCCTGTAGGGTAAACTGATCATTCTGATGTTTTGTTTTAAAATCACTCAAAGCCTGGTCAGCTGATGTATAGGTGACTGATGAAACCTCTGGTAAAGCTTGGAGTGATTTATCTACAGCCATAATGTCGTCCTCTGACGCTGATTGAACAAAGTAGACATTGACGTCAACTTTGTTTTTTATTTCCTGCAAACTAGATTTGAGGATGGCACCGAGAAAAATAGTACCAAGTATCACAGATAGAGTAATGATCATGACCAACATACCAGAAAAAGATACGAAACCATTACGCCAAAAACTATAAAAACCCGAGCGTGCTATTCTTTTGACTTTGGTCCAAAACATAATGGATTGAATAATGAAGTACGAATCACGATGTACGAATAATACAAAGATTTTTTCGTAATTCTTATTTCGTTATTCTTTATTCTATCATACCATGTACTTCCCCTTCTTATCATCTCGAATAATCTTACCGTTTTCCATAGTGATCACTCGTTTACCCAGAGAGTCGATGACCGCTTTGTTGTGAGTGGTCAATATGACTGTGGTACCAAGATCATTGATCTTTTTTAAAATCTGGACGATATCATTGGTATTCATCGGGTCCAAATTTCCTGTTGGCTCATCGGCAATCACCACGTCTGGCTGATTAACGATCGCGCGAGCGATAGCTACCCGCTGCTGTTCACCACCAGATAGTTCGTGAGGGAAATTCCATATTTTTTTAGCCAAATCAACGAGTTCAAGCACATGTGGTACATCAGACTCTATCTCCTCGTCTGTCCGACCAGCGGCTTCCATGGCAAAGGCAATATTTTCATACACAGTCTTGTTTGGCAGAAGACGAAAATCTTGAAAGACAGTACCAACCTTGCGACGAAATTCATTTATCTCTTTCTTTTTTAATTTTTGAATATTTGTATCATTAAAAAAAACCGCGCCATCTGTTGGTTTTTCTTCGGCTAAAAACATTTTAATCAATGTTGTTTTACCCGCACCAGAATGTCCGACAATGGAAACAAATTCATTTGGCTCGACACTAAAAGAAATGCCTTCTAGAGCAACTGAACTGTCGGAATATATTTTAGAGACATTATCAAAGAGGATCATCCCGTTAGAGTTTTATTGAATAAATATAACATTGTAAATATTGTACTACAGACCAGAATCTTCTATCCACAAAAAGAGTTTCGTAAAACTCTAACGGGATCATATACCACCATTATACCGCTTTTCTATTATTCGGGCAAAGAATTACAGCCCTTTTTCTGCTTCTAAAAATTCATCAATTTCCCCTTCATTTAAAACTTTATCCACTTGAGCTGTTTCCACATTTGTTCGATGATCTTTGACCATTTTGTACGGGTGCAACACATACGAGCGAATCTGACTCCCCCACTCGATCTGTGTTGTTTTAGAAATATACATTCCTTTTTCTTTGGCCACGCGTTCTTTTTCCATGGCGGTAAAAATCTTTCCTTTCAAAATACTCAAAGCTTTTTCTTTGTTCTGAGCCTGACTGCGTTCATTGTCACTGGCTGCAGCCAGACCGGTGGGAAGATGAACTACACGTACGGCAGTCTCACGCTTGTTGACGTTTTGACCACCAGGACCCGATGACCGAGACAACTCTACCTTGAGATCTTTTTCATCTAGTTCGATTTGATTTTCATGTGTCTTTTCAAATTTCGGAATAACCTCTACCATAGAAAATGATGTTTGACGTTTGCTGTTGGCATTGAACGGCGAGACACGGACTAGTCGGTGCACACCTGATTCATTTTTAAGGGTTCCATACACGCCCTTGCCTTTTATTTCAATAGTCACATTTCTGTAGCCACCATGATCGTTTTCATTTTGATGAATAAAAGTGACTCCAAACCCTCGTCGTTCAAAAAACTTTGTATACATATGTAACAACATGGCCGAAAAATCTTCGGCATCGTCTCCTCCCGCACCGGAAAAAATAGTCATGACCGCGTCCCCTTTGTCATACACTCCACCACCTTCTATTTCTGTTTTTAATTCTTGTATCCGCTTGATAGCGGCCTGAGCTTTTTCTTTGTCCGCCCAAAAATCAGCAGAGACCATGTCGGCTTCTAGTCGAGCTAGTTCCGCTTCTAATATTGTTTTCTTTTCATCTGCAGACATGCGTCGAGTATAACAAAAATAGCCATGTTGGTACAAAAAAACCGCCAGGCACCCCCGGAGAAAGGGTGCTGGCGGTTTACCCATACTGGGTCAAGTCTGAATGCACAGCTCGGAGGAGTGCCGTGTATTCAGGTCTCTTAATTACAAGACTAGTATAAGTGTATACCCTACCTACTACGTGCCAAACAAAAAAGTGAACTACCTCGAAAATTTTATATATACATATTATTTGAATTTATAATCAGAAAATATTTTTATTTCTTTTTTTAATCGATGAGCCATCTCCCGGACTTGAACCGGGCACCTACCCCTTACGAAGGGGTTGCTCTACCAGATGAGCTAAGATGGCATTATTTATTTTGATTGAGAATCGGACCCTTACGAAGCCGTAACACAGCTTCTCACTACTTTACAAAAGCAGTGTTCTGCCACTGAACTATTTTGGCGAGCGAGGAGCGAATAAAGGATACTTCGTTCATATCGTCCGAGTGAGGCCAAAATATGAGAGGTACTCCTGCTCTTATTTTGGCGGGTATATAAAAACACTAGCTTGCCTAGTGTATCAAAAAATAAGTATTACGAAAATCTTACACAAATCGCTGCTTCATACGACTCATGGTAAACACCGTCACATTACGCACAAACAAACCACACGCCAAAAGTGCAGATACCACCAATAATTTGACTGTCGTATGCGTTTTTAAAAATGCATCAATAAAAAAAGCATACGAGCCTCTGGTCAACATAATATTTGAAATAACATGTGGTACAGAGACTAACAGTGACAACAAAAAAGAAAATACCCCGAGAGCAAAAATCTCCCCGACAAAAGGGCTTCGTAATCTCCGAATGATGTACAGCAGATAGACGCCAAACATCGTTCTTCCCTTCAATGTGAGTTGTGTCATATATGTTTTAGAAGAGATTCCCGTGCCAAAACAATTCTGAATGATTGTTTGGCCCTGTGAATACGCGAACGAACAGCAGAGACAGTCATGTGTTCCTGCTCGGCAATTTCTTTTTGACTTTTTTCTTCAAAGAAATACAGCCGCAAGAAACGAGACAAACCATGTGGCATCCTGGACATAACCACATGTACATACGAATGATCAACTGGAACCACAGACTCTACCACACCCATACTATCCAAATCAGCAAAATCAAAACCCTGGACAATCCTTGCTTTATTTCTTCGAGCTACTTCATCATAACAAGTGTTAATCAAAATCTTGTATGCCCATGAACGAAAACTAGCCTGTGGACGTTCAGAAAATTGTTCAGCATGCTTATATATTTTCAAAAAAGTATCCTGTACAACATCCTCAGCTAATTCCTGTGACTTGAGAATACTCAAGCTCTTTCGCAAAAAAGCTTTTTGATATCGTCCAACGATAACACTAAACAACCACGGCTTGACTGTCGACTGTTTGAGAACAAGAGCATCAGTAAGTGTGTGATTGTTATGTTTCATGGTAACAAGCAAATATGATGGTAAGGGCATAGAGCGCAGGGTTTAATGCGCTCCGGCCATTGGTATAACCATTGGTTTATAATACGACCCTTTCATATAGTATAACGTCCATAATATACAAAATGTTGCATACAAGTTTACTACCACATATTAAAACTGATATATGTACACCTTTTGTCCAAGTGTGTGCGGTGGACGATCAAGCTGAATGACTTCCACAGGTTGTTTATTGCTAAATTTAAAATCCACTGAGTAGAGCTTCGCTCCTGGTTGCAACTGTTTTTCAAATTGGGGTAATAAAGCATCCATTAATTTTGGAAACAACTAGGTAATGACAATGGTCGCATCAGTCACATCTGTGGTAAATACATCTCCACGAATAATACGGATAGACTGTGGTGAAATATGCCGAACCTTCCATTGAGCCAAAAGATACGGGACGAATCCCCGATCAACACCTACGTACTTTCCTGTTCTATACACACGATACAACTCATACAAAATCCGCCCATCACCACAACCAAGATCATACACAACAGATTGAGTGTCTAAGTGAATATGTTTGACCAACCCACTGACCGCATCAGACGGTAGTGGGACAAATGGTGCTGAGGGTTTACCAATACCAGTTATCTCGAAGAAAAAAGTGGCCAAAAGAAAAAAGAGTACACAAAAAAGTACGAGACAAATAAAAATGAGAATAATACTATAGAAAAAAATAGGAAACATTGAGCCGCTGCTGGGAATCGGACCCAGGACCTTTTCCTTACCAAGGAAATATTCTACCACTGAACTACAACGGCAAAACCCTCAAAAACCACACAAAGACAACTATGGCATCATAGTACAAAAACGCTATATTTCCAAACGGATATTACTTCTTCTGCAACACTTTCAAATCAGCCAACACTTCCTCTGCATGAGTTTCTGGTTTTACTTTCTCATATATTTTTGCAATTTTTCCTGCTGGATCAATCAAAAAACTCGTTCGCAATGTCCCCATATACTTTCTACCATACATACTTTTTTCAGCCCATACACCATAGCGAGTAACTATCTTTTTGTCTTCATCAGAAAGCAATGTAAACGGCAAACCGTACTTGTCCGCAAATTTTCTATGACTAGCTACTGAATCAATAGATACACCAAACACCCCTAATTTTAATTTTTTAAAATGTGGCAATTCATCCCTAATAGCGCATGCCTCTGCAGTACAACCACTGGTGTCGTCTTTAGGATAAAAATAGAGTAAGACCCACTTACCAAGACATTCAGCAAGTGTATGTTTCTTGCCATCTTGATCGAGTAAACTAAACGCAGGTGCTTTGGTACCAAGTTTAATCATATATTAGTGAGCTAGAAATTTATACATCCGCATACCAATGATCGATCCCACAATCGGTCCGAATACATAGGCAAGATTGAGTGAACCAATGCCAAAAGCTACTGCCGGGTTTAATACACCATTTGATCCAAGTAATGCAGCGATAGTAATACCAAGAAGCAAGGAGCCTCCCACAACCAATCCTGAGGCATCCTGTGGGGTTTTGCCATACACAGCAGAGGCAATACCAAAGGTAAAGAAAAAGGTACCAAGAAATTCTGCACCAAACACTGCCAGTGAATTCACCACTGTTAATGGAGCAATACCGACAGTAGAACTGACCACAGACATGGCAACAAACGCACCGATACATTGAGCAATAATATACATCAGTGCCTCTGCCGGTTTAACTTTACCAATAGACCACAAACCCATTGTCACCGCCGGGTTAATATGGGACCCTGAAACATGACCAATGGAGTAGACAAACAGCATCAACACAAGAGCCGCTAATACAGGAGTGGCAACAACAAAACCAATTTTCAATGATAATGCTACTACCAATGTCAGTGCTCCTGTTCCCAATACTTCAGCAATATATTTTTTCATATAATACATCTAAATAGTAATACGCACAGTATAGCATCTCTGATATGTGTAAAAACAGTATCTTCACTATGTCTGATATTGTCATATACTGCAATAAAACCCTCTTCAAAGGGTTCTGTTATAGAACTTGATGTAATAATCATGAGTCTGAAACGACTGTATGATATTGTCAGATTTTAATATCAAACAAAAAAATATGCATACAGGATGGCTTTGGATTTTTTTATGGATTATTCTCTGGGTGTTTATTTGGCCTGTCTTTCTGGTTCTTATACAACGAGTACGTAGAAAAAATGGTAGAGATGGAGTAAGTAATAAATCAGCTCTTGATATACTTAAAGAGCGTTACGCTAAAGGTGAAATTGATAAGGTGAAGTTTGATGAAATGAAAAAGGATATGTAATAAAAAAACTATAGAAACATCGTTTTTTTATACGTACGAGCAAAAGTCCCCTTCCGGGGATTTTGTTTGCGCGAGCGACCGGAGTTGAACCGGCGACCTCTTCCGTGCACTGATCCACTATTTTCATAATGGCGTGGACTATATCTTCACCATGAGTTTTACCTTGTAGGTGCTTTGGTATCTAGTCTCTACGGCGTCCCCTTCTCTTATTTTATTTTTATTAAAATAAGAACAATGAAGAGTTCCCACGGTATTCGCATATCTATAGTAAAATAGACTTAGCCTTCACCGTTATCCCAAAGAGTTTCAATGTATTATTTCAATACAAAGCTGCATGTTTGTCTACAGGGAAGCGCTCTAACCAGCTGAGCTACGCCCGCAAATTGTCACCAACAAAAGAAATATAACAGATTTTAGAGATTCTGGCAAAAATCTCCAATTTTTGTGTCGATGAGTGGAAACGCCCGCACCTCTCAGCTCGCCGTCGCTCGCTTCGGGTTGGGCACCGACTCGCGTTTTCGTGTGGTCACGAAAAACCGCTCCGTCGTCCGATTCCACAAAAAAGCTCCGCTTTTTATTGTGTCGATGAGTGGAATCGGACCACTGTCTAAGGCTTATGAGTCCTTCGTTCTACCATTGAACTACACCGACAATAATACAGAATATACCAGAGAAATGGCTCGAACACAAAAATCCCTTTTGGGATTTTTATGTAACTTGTTGCGGGGCCACGAATGGGCGACGAATATTTTACTTGCCGTCGCAAATAAAATTTCGCTACCCCGTCTCGGTTATTTTTTCTGCTGAAAAAATATACATGCGACTTGCAATTCGTGACACAGACAAAACAGTTTGTCTGTTGTCTCCGCAACAACTATAAAACCAAAAACACCCTTGCGAGTGCTCTGGTTTTATACTTGTTGCGGGGCCACGAATTGCACGTGGGGCTTCAGGTTATGAGCCTGACGAGATACTACTTCTCCACCCCGCTATTACCACCATGGTAACACACTATCAGATACACTTCAATTATATGAATTTAAATTCCTTAAACACTTCCTCATACAGACTGATAACCCGACGAGCTTCACGTTCTGTCACATGAAAATCACTACCACTGTGCGCAATCTCATTTCTGACCTTATGTGCTTCCCATGCCAGATTAAGTGTTCGAAAATCTGCCTTATCGACTGACTTGAGTTTCTCACCAATGGAATCTCCCATAAGTGACATAGTCCCCAACAAATCTGCCAACATAATATCTGCTTCAATGATGGCTAAACGCCAATCATTTTCATTGGTTGATGACATATGTAATTTGACATGTTCCCATTTTGGGTTAGTTGCAATCTCTGCAGTTACTGCTATGGCAGACGGATACATTCGCACTCTATTATCTCGACGCAACTGTGTTAACTTTCTAACGACACGAACCACGCCAATAGCTGCAAGAATAGCGATAATCCACAATATATATTTCACCACCCAGATAATTTTCCATAGATACAAAATAATATTTTCAAATGCACTTGGCTGACTATCCACATACCCGATACTCCCCTGATCTACCCACCAATCAACACCACTCTCAAAATCAACATAATAATATGTTACACTGCCGACAGTCACTGGACCTTGTGTGATAGTTCCTTTTGCATCAAAATTTTGAGCACCAATTTTATTTCCTCCTGCCGAACCAAACACAGACACAGGAGACCGTGTAGTCACAATATGTGCCCCAATCGGTTGTGCAAGAGAGTCTATCGGTCGTGTATGAGCCAATACAATACCTTCTGGTGTCAGACCACTCCATCCGCCTTTCAAACTCAAATTTTTACTGACAAAATTTGAGATACCTGCCATAAGCACACCCAACACAAGTACAATCAAAAAAATTTCCATTACTTCACCGATCATACTTTTTTCTGCCGGTGCAGCTTCAGGAGCTTTTGGTGGTTTTGGTTTTTCGTCAGCCATGTAAAATAGAAATACGAATTAAGAATTACGAATAATAAGTAAGACTGCTATTATATCATCCCGTTAGAGTTTTATCTCGATATGATTGTGGTAGAAAAGCATTTTTACCAAAGAAATCTTTTATTATTATAAAGATCGTATTAAAACTCTAACGGGATTATTCTCCGAAAAATTTCTTACCGATATCAAATAATACAGACTCACCTCCGTGCGGAGCCATAAATTGAATACCGAGTGGAAGTTTTTTACCATCTACATCGACAAATCCAGATGGTACGGATAAAGCGGGAATACCCACAATGTTTGCAGTCACCGTAAATATGTCTGCAAGGTACGCTGACAATGGATCACCTTTTTCCCCTATTTTCCACGCAGGCATGGGTGCTGTTGGCGTGACAATAATATCAACCGTACGAAAGGCGTCCGCAAATTCTCGTTGCAAAACATTTCGAGCGACCTGAGCTTTACCATAATAGGCGTCATAATACCCTGATGAGAGAACGTACGTACCCAGAAGAATACGTCGACGAACCTCCGGACCAAAACCAGTACCTCGAGTTAATAAATAGTCTTCGAGTAAATCCTTACCATCAACATGCAGACCGTATTTCACACCATCAAAACGAGCGAGGTTTGATGATACTTCGGCTGGCATCAAAATATAATAGACAGCGAGAGATAGGCCAATATTAGGTAGAGACACATCTACAATTTCACAACCACTCGCCTCAAGTTTTTTTATAGCTTGTGTAAAATTTTCTTTGATTGCACCATCAACACCCTCTTGATTGACTACATCCCATGGAACACCTATCTTGAAACTTGAAGATTGCGTTTTGAAACTTGAAGATTGAGAGATCGTTGTCCCATCCAATACATCCTGACCTCGGATAGCATCAAATATAATTTCTGTATCCTCTACCGTCTTGCCGATTGGACCAATAATATCAAGAGATGAGCCCATGGCCATGAGACCACTACGCGAGACGGCACCATACGTCGGCTTACACCCAACTACCCCACAAAAAGCAGCCGGCTGACGTACAGAACCACCAGTGTCTGATCCCAATGCCCCCAAAGCCATATTGGCGGCCACAGCCACTGCAGAACCACCAGACGAACCACCAGCGACACGACCAGTATCATGTGGGTTTTTTGTCACACCATAGGCCGAATTTTCAGTTGAACCACCCATGGCAAACTCATCCATATTGACTCGACCCAAAAACACAGCCCCCTGGGCTTTTAGTTTGGTAATAACGGTCGCATCATATGAAGCCACATAGTTTTCCAAAATTTTTGATGCAGCTGACACTTTTTTGCCTTGTATTAAAATATTGTCTTTAATGGCAAGTGGAATACCTAATAGTGGACATGACTCACCTTGCGCGATCCGTGCATCTGCTGCTGCCGCTTGAGTCAAGACATCATCATACACTTCCAAATAGACATTGAGCTCTGTATTTTTCTTGGCAATTTCATCAAGGTAGGCTTGCGCCAAATCAACAGCAGAATATTCTTTTGCATCAAGAGATTTTCGAGCATTGAGAATAGTGAGCGTGTTGAGATCTATCATCGCAGTAATATTATAGGATTTTTTTAACTTTCAAATAATCCCCTTCTCGTGCAGGAGCTGCTGACAATAAAATTTCCGTATACTCACCAGATTGGTGTGTGACCACATCATCCCGCATAACATTATGTACAGAAGAAAGATCTGCTGTGGTTTCCACAGACAGATTTTTTACCTGACTCACATATGCCAAAATACTTTCAATGTCTGTACGCATTGACTCCTTTTCTTCGTCAGAGACTTGAATCCGAGCCAAACTAGCCAATTTTTCTATGTCAGCTGTAGTGATCATTTTTTCATATTAACATGTATTATTAAAAATTTCAGTTTGTATTATTATAAATATAATGGTTTAATAAACATGGAGCAAAAATGGACATTATAATTATAATCGCAGCGGTTATCTTTTACTCAATTCTGAGTACAATCTCAGTCACCGGGATACTGACCATTTTCTGTCGTCTGGGATGGCTCGAGATGCATGGAATTTGTCGAAATACCCCTTTCCGGAAACTCCTCACATGGAGTTAACCATCTTCACAAACGTATCCTCGCCGAGCACTGGCACACCCAGTCGCTCGGCATTTTCTTTTTTACTGCCTGGATTTTCTCCAGCTACCACATAATCTGTTTCCTTTGAGACCGACGAGGAGATATCACCACCCAACATTCTGATCTTTTCCTTGGCTTCATCTCTGGTCATGGTCTGCAATGTCCCTGTCAAAACAAATGTCTTACCCTTGATTACTGAAGCTTGAATCTTGAAGCTTGAAGCTTGAATGGTAACTTGCTTCAATAAATCATGTATTATTTTCAAATTATTCTTATCATGGAAAAAATCACACACTGATTGAGCCACAATGGGGCCGACACCTTCTACCCTCTCCAATTCTTCTATCGTTATATTCTTTAGTTTTTCTATTGTTCCAACATGTTGTGCCAGATCAATTGCCGTCTCTTCCCCAACATTCAAAATAGACAAACCGATAATAAATCGAGCAAGTGTCACCTTTCGTGATTTTTCCACCGACGCTAAAATATTATCTACTGACTTTTCTGCAAAGCGTGGTAACTGAAGCAAGTCTCCTTTTTTTAATGTAAAAATATCAGCAAAATCAGTAATCAAATTTTCCCGGAGCAAGACATCAATGATCTTTGGTCCCATTTTATCTATATTAAACGCATGTTTCGAGACAAAGTGATACATCTTTCGCTTGTGTTGTTCAAACGAATTTTTATTCACACACCGCCACGCTGCCTGACCTGGCACCCGCTCGATAGTCCCGTCCCCGCCACACAAGGCTACTGTTTTTGGCCACACAAATTTTTTCTCCTTACCTGTCCGCAAATCAGTCACCACTTCAACAATATCAGGGATCACATCCCCCGCCTTTTGGAGTATGACTGTATCCCCAATCCGCACATCAAGCCGTTTAATCTCATCTTCATTGTGCAATGTCGCCCGCGAAACAGTCGAGCCGGCTACTGTCACTGGCCGCAAATGAGCCACTGGAGTAATCACTCCTGTTCGGCCAATTTGAAATACAATATCCTCCACTACCGTGGTGACTTGAACGGCCGGAAATTTATAAGCCACACCCCATCGCGGAGACTTACCTGTATAGCCCAAAGCCTCTTGAATTTTCCGAGCGTTTATTTTAATGACAATTCCATCCAACCCATAGTCTAAAGTTTCTTTTTTCTTCGACCACTGTTGATAATATTTTTCTACACCAGGCAAACTATCAAACACCCCGACATGTGGGTTAATTTCAAAACCAAGCCTTTTCAACAACGCCAATTCCTCTGATTGAGTTTCTGGCATGTCACCACTATATCGTTCGATATCATAAACAAAGGCTTTAAGATTTCTTTTACTGACCAACTTTGGATCAAGCTGACGTAGGGTTCCTGCGGCAAGATTACGTGTGTTAGCATACACTGGCTCACCAGTAGCCACGCGTTCTGTATTTATTTTCTCTAGTTCACTATGAGCAATCCAAGCCTCTCCTACCGCAATCAATGAAACAGGTTGTGACAATATCAATGGAACACTGGTGATGGTTTTGACGTTTTGAGTAACATCTTCACCCACTGTTCCATCACCTCGAGTGGCAGCTCGGACCAATACACCTTTTTCATAGGTCAATATAATTTTCAAACCATCTATTTTAAGTTCACAACAATACTCAACTTGTTCGTGTGACAGGCCCGCCTTTGCAATAAAATTTCTGACTTTTTCATCCCATTTTTTCAGACTGAGAGAATCAAACACATCATCATACGACCACTGTCTGACCACATGGGTCATTTTGACAAATTCCTTGAGTGGTTCACCACCCACTCGTTCGGTCGGAGTATTATTTCTTTTTAACTCTGGATATTCTTCTTCGAGTTCCTCTAATTCCCTAAACAAAGAATCATATGCTTCATCACTAATTTTTGGAGCATCTTTTGTATGATAAAGATCCCGATGATACTCAATCGTTTCTCGTAATTTCTTTACTCGATGTGTGATTTTTTTGGGTATAGCCATAGAAATACCCATTATCATACCAGACCCACAGTAAGATACGAAGTACACACTTTTAAAAAATTGTTAGTACTGTATGGTAACACCTCTCTCTAATCGACGGGAGCCCGAGCAAAGATTGTATCCTCTCGATTGTATGATTGTGTTTGGAGCTACCACATTTTTGGTCACCGTTACAATAGCACAGCCTGTACCGATATTGATTTGAAATATACTACTGCTATTTGACCCCCCACCGCCAACACGACTTGCTTGGGTTGGTGTTGTCTGTATAGTTTCATTACCTGTTGTAATAGTTTGTCCATTACAACGCACGGTACCTGGAGTAGTATTATCAAAAGCACTGATCGAGCCATTTTTGACATCAGCCATCAAGGCACACTCAAGACCTGTATCAGCATTATAAAACGCAATATGAGATTCAGAACCAGAAGTCGATAACAAAAGCTGTTCGACAGAAAGATTAGCTGTAGCATAGGCAACCAAAATCAATACTCCTGTTAAAATAATAGCAGTATATAGAGCATACCCACCATCTGTATTTTTCTTTTTGTTATATGTAGACATTGTAGTATGTATATTATTCATATATACCCTATTGCCAATTTTCCAACACTTCAGACAATGTATAGGTCTTTGTTACTCCATTGGTCGTCCATGTGATAATTGATGATACGGTTACTTCCGTTGCTGAATTAACAACAATACTGATGCTTCTTTTAAAATTTGTATTCGACCAAGAGCTGGTATATCCATACAACCCAGACAAAGTATCTCTATGTAACAAAGGACAACTCGATGCATCGCTTGAGCATGTACTCACCAAATTTTGTGATACATCTACCGTACAAAACTTTCCAGTACCATAACATGGATCACCTGATGCCTGTGCCAAACCAGTTAACCAGAGAACGTTACCACCTGTTGCATATGCATGAGTATTGGCAATACCATTGGTATCTCTCCAGTTTCTCACAAATTCAATTCCCTCATCAGCCAAAAAATATGCTGTTGTCTGATCCTGAGAAAAATTTGAACTACGAAGATTATTTGAAATAGCTGTAAAAGTAGCGAGAATAGCGATGGAAAGGATTGAAATAGCAACCAATAGTTCGACAAGAGTAAACCCGAAACTCCACATCCTTCTATTTTTTTGGCATATGAACTTTGACATGTGAATTTATTTTTATATATCTAACTTCCGTTGTGACACAGTCGTCTCTAATTGAAAAGATGTCTGTGTTATTGTTTTATTAGCACTACCAGCCAAACCAGCTACTGCAATAGTCACTCGTGGTTGGAGATAATCAACTCCATATGCAGGTGCTCCAAACACATAAAATTTAATATTACTGATAGTTACCTCAGGAGAAGTCAACGCCAATGCTGTACCACTATTAACAGAGCGTGTGAGGGCACCTCCTGTCACAGTATAAGTTACCAATGACCCGTCAGACGCAGTGACAGTCAAACTTGTATCTCCACTTGAACAATTTTGAGGTGCAGTTAGTGTCCCACTGAGGCCGCAATGAAAATTTGTTCCAAAGCGTACTGTTCGTGACACTGACTCCAATGCAAAATCCAGATTGTCCATGGCAGTCTTTGCAGATTGAGCTTTACTGTTAATATTTAAAATACTCAGCACTGCACCCATCACTAACAACATAATAACCACAAAAATAGACATAGATACCATCAATTCAACCAGAGTAAATCCAGCACCACTTTTAATGGAATATCTAGATTGCATACATTTACTTTTGCGGTTGAATATATTCATATATATATTTATGTATCAAAAGTGGTGCTGGATAAACCCCCTATTCATTGAATTTTCAATATCATATATTTACTGCACACTCACCTGCCCTGTGGAACCAACAGAAACTGTTTTTGTATTACCTTGTACACTAGTCAGCACAACAGACCCTGAAACCCATGGACCAGACAATACTATCCCCGATGGGTTTAACAATGTAATTGTAGCATCAAGACTTGGTCGAAGAAATGTCATAGCAACTGACTGAACAGTTGCATCACACACCGGGGCGCCAGAGCTTTTTACACCACAAAGAGACTGTATATTCACTCCGTTACGCAAGATAAGCTGTTTAATACATTCATCACCCGAGACGCCACACCCACCAGTAGATGTATATTGTTTATCACCATTAGTATCAACAAATAAAATGGCATACTTAGGATGTGTTTTATCAAAAACAATACCGTAACCATACCCAAACTGGCCAGTTCCAGAAGATACTTCACTAACTGACGATCCGTAGGACTGGACATCACGAATAGCTAATGAAATATCCTGCGCACTAGTTGACACATCGAGTTTATCACTAAAAGTTCGTCCATTAGAAAATAACACCGCACTAACCAGAGAAATAATAGCAATAACAACAAGAAGTTCAATGAGGGTAAACGCCCTATTTGTTTTTAATTTGGAATTTTTAATTTTCATATTCTCGTGTGTTACATTCCAAAAAACTGACTGATACCTAACACATCAACATGAGTAAAGAACACAATACAAACTCCAAGAATTAAAAATGGTCCCAGTGGTACTTCTGATCCAGCAGTAAGATGAAATATTCCTGGGAATATACGCTGAATTACTAATAATAGTAAACAAACAGCTGCTCCAATCCAAAATCCCAAGACAATAGCAGATAAACCATATACAAAACCCAGCAGTGCACCGATACCGACAGCTAACTTGGCATCACCAAAACCAATCCACCTACCTTGTGAGACTACCCAGAGAAGCCAAAATGGTGTAAACAATATGAGAGGAGCAAAGAGATCCATGATATAAGGAAAATGAAAAGAGGTAGAAAGAAAACTACCACCAGAAATAATGGGGAAACAAAAAAGATAAAAAACAATTAATTTGATTGCTGACAAACCGATAAACCAGAAAACAAACTCATTCGGAATAATCTTGTGACGCATGTCATAGACAGCAATAATAAGGAGGATGGAAACAATAGAAAAATAGAAAAAGAGAAGAATAGAAGAATAGAGTAATCCGTGGGCATAGGTCGAATACAGAGTGGTATATAAAACATACTGACGAACAAAAACTAAAGCAAACAAAACAGCTGAAGAGATTTCAACGAGTGGATACTGACAAGATATATGAGTACCACAACCAGAACACCGACCTCGCAAAAAGAGAAAAGAAACAACCGGAATATTTTCATACCAATGAAGTTGTTTGCCGCAGGTCAAACACATTGAACGTCCAGTCATTGCCGATTTTCCTGTGTTATATCGATAAATCACCACATTCAAAAAACTACCAATAAACAGGCCGAGTACAGAAAAAAGTACTAATGCGTAGTAAATCATATACATAATTATACAGGTAAATATGTGAATTGGTACACAGTGTGTGAATAACAAAAAACCGCCGAAGCGGTTTTTTGACATTCTCACACCAAGCAAGAATACTCAACAGAATTACGCACAAGTTGTAGCACTGGCACCCAATACAGCACCTTCAGTCTTTGCATTACCAGAGTTGTCTGTACACCAGTATCCACCGGCACCCTTCAAAGGAGCCTGGATAACCCAACTACCTGCAGCATTATCACATGCAACGGTTGTTGATGTTTCGACAGCGTTTGTCGTACCAACAGTTGTTCCAGACGGACCTGAAGCAGCAGCATTAGTCAAAGCCTTTGAAACACTTGCATCTGCACAGACACCTGCGTATGTTCCACCAGCATTGTCATAGTTTAATTCAGCCTGAGCTCGCATATTGTTCAAATCCTCCTTTACTGCAGCATCAGCTCCCTTGCCTCGAGCTGTGTTTAATGATGCCAACACGACAGAAGAAAGAATACCGATGATCGCAATAACCACCAACAATTCAATCAATGTAAAACCTTTTTGTTTCATAATTATAATCTTATTAATAAATAATCTGTTACCGTTCATAATAATAAACGAATATATGTATTATACGCTATATAGAGACTCGGCAAATGGAGTGGTGTGGATAACGGAAAAAGAAGAATTTATAATTATGCTAATTGACCTAATTTCTAAAATAAAGGATATTTACCCTAGGCTCACGCCTAGACAAAAAACTTCCTTAGTTGATTTATTCTAAGCTCATGCTCGTGATATTTCACCCCTATATTAACTACTCGGTTCAGAAATGAATATGAGTAGATTTCCATTTCACTCGCTCTACGTCGTTAATGACACTAGATAAATTTTCCACCAGAGTTACTGCAACTTGGGATTTTTTAGGTTAATTATAAGGGGACACTTATGCTTTAGCTATATTAGAGCAATTAGAAATTTTATACATATACAAAGATTAAACCTATCTCAGCCAGTCGAGGCAATATTGTATATAGGAACCAAAACAGAGGCTAGCAATGCCCCCACACCCAATCCAAGACTAACAATCATAATTGGTTCAATCAAACTAACCAAAGTATCAACAGCATTGACCACTTCTCGTTCATAAAACTTTGCCAATGTTTTCAAAATATTACCAAGCTCACCTGTCTCCTCTCCCACTTTAACCATTTGAACCATAATACCGGGAATATACTTTTCATATGGCATAAGAGCGTTAGATAAAGACACACCACCTTTTACCTGATCAAGAGCATCAAGCAAAATATTTCTGTATATTTCATTATCCACCACATCAGCAGTAATCTCTAAAGCTCTCAATATCGGAATACCACTCAAAATCATGGTGTTCAAGTTGTCAGCAATGCGTGATAAATACAGTTTTCGATACAAATTACCTAAATATGGTATTTCAAGTCTTATTTCGGATAAATGACGTGCCCCTTCTACTGTATGGGCGTATTTCCAAACCAAAAAACAAAAAATGACCACTCCTATTGCCACATACAAACCATAGTTAATAAGAAGTCCTGATATATTTAAAACAATTTTAGTATAGACAGGAATTGGCTGACCTGAATCAGTAATCATCAATGCAATTTTTGGGATGATCACCGTAAACATAAGGATCATTACACCTGCAAATGTAGCCATGACGAATGCTGGATAGACCAACGCATTTTTAGCTTTTGAAGTGACGGCATACGTCCGATCCAAATAGTCTGCCAAATAATTAAAGGTATCATCAAGTTTACCCGACTCTTCTCCCGCACGAACCATATTGACATAAAACAAAGAAAATACATCACCATGTTTACCCATGGCATTGGACATACTGGTTCCCGCCTGCAAATCATCAGCAATAGAAATAAGATGTTTACCTAAGGTTGGATTTTCTGCTTGTTCACCGAGCATCCGAAAAATACGAAGAGCTGAAACTTGTGCGTCAAAAAGAGTGGCGAGCTGTCGTGACAAAATAACAATATCTTTTGTTGATACTTTATTAAAAAAGCTTATTTCCAAACTCAACATATCTTTTTTCTCTTTCACTGGATTAACCTCAGACAAAATAAGACCTTGTTTTTGTAAAATACTAATTGCATTATCAATATTGATAGAGTCAATCGTCCCCTGTTTTGTTTCCCCTGTGGCATTTAATCCTTTGTATGAAAATTGCATATGAGTTTTTATTGTTCGTTTCTCGTAAATCTTACTTTGTATTTCTTTCACCTTATACCAATCTCTCCAATCCCTTCCCATTTTGTGAATAAAGATACGCATTTTCTACTGTAATCTCCCCTAATTTAACGAGATCAGCAAGCGTATGATTGAGATCAATCATACCCTGATCACTGCTCGTTTCAATCACTGTATTGATCTCGTGCAAACGATTTTCTCGAATGAGATTAGAAACCGCGGTGTTATTAATCAACAATTCATACGCTGGTATCAATCCTCCAGAGACACGAGGAATCAATCGTTGAGAAAAAATACCAATGAGTGACGACGCGAGCTGAACTCGAATCTGGTTTTGTTGTTCAGAAACAAATGAATCAATAATACGAGCCACTGTCTGAGCCGCGGTATTGGTATGCAGTGTAGAAAAAACCAAATGACCTGTTTCCGCGGCAGTCACTGCAGTTGAAATAGTCTCTGGTTCACGCATTTCCCCAATCATTAGCACATCGATATCCTGTCGAAAAACACCACGTAATGCAGTATGAAAATCTGGTGTATCTTCACGAACTTCGCGTTGATCAATAATCGCTTTCTTTGACTCAAAAATATACTCAATTGGATCTTCAATGGTAATAATATGCTCGAGACGATTCTCATTGATATGCTCAATCATAGCTGCCAATGTCGTTGATTTACCCTGTCCTGTCGGCCCCACACACAAGAAAAAACCTTGTTGTTTGTTTGCGAATGTTTCCAAAATAGGTGGTAGATTCAAGTCCTCAAATTTTCGAATCTGCTTTGGAATCAAACGTAACGCAATACAAACTTTTCCCACTTGAAAATACGCATTGCCTCGAAAACGGACTTCACCTTTATGGTCATACGCAAAATCAACTTCTTTGTTTTGTACGAATTCTTCTTTTTGTTTTGTAGTAATCAGTTCATCAAGAATTCCTTTGACATCACTTCGAGAGAGTTCGGCTTTTTTAATCAATGGAACTAACTCTGAGGCCACCCGGAAAACAGGCTGACGCCCTTCTGAAATATGCAAATCAGAAGCATTTTCCTGTATCATGAGATCCACCAATTCATTAAGTTCTTTTTTATAGTCCATATATTAAGTTTACAAGTTTGAAAGTAAAAAGTTTTGAAAGTTAAGAAATTTCCCATGGCTCTCAACTTATATTTTTACCTTTTCTACTTTTATTTTTTCTTTTTATAAATATTTAATACCTGTGCAACAACCTCAGACGGAATATTTGTTGCCTTTACAATAAAACCATCGATACCTATTTGCTTGGCTTTTTCATCGTCATCCGCTTGATTAGTCAACATCACAATACATGCATCACCATCAAGTTTTTCTTTACGAATCGTTTCCAATAATTCCAGTCCATCAATATGAGGCATAATAATATCGAGTAAAATAATGTCTGGAGTATATCCTTCCCTCAGTTGTTTCAGCGCATCAGTCCCATTAACTGCGATACTCACCTGACAACCAGATTTACTAAATTTCAATGAATACATATCAAGCAAAAACTTATCATCATCAACAAGAAAAATTTTAATCTTCTTTTGAGAGGAAGTATGCTCAGCATCTGATATCTCTGTTGTTGTGTGTTCCTCTTGCATACATTTTATTTATTACAACGTATTTACTTCTTCAAACGGAATGATTCTATTCATTGCTTTAATAATAGCATCTTCTTTCATGGTTATCATCCCTTTTGCACGAGCAACTTTCCATATTGCAGGCTCTGTTGGATCTTTGAGAATGATTTCTTCAATATCTTTATTCATTTCGAGTACTTCCATCACCGCAACTCGTCCACGAGTGCCTGTAGGACACTGTGGTGTTTGTAATTTTTCGTATATCTTTTCAGAAAATGGTAGCTCTTTTTTAAATTGTTCTGGTAAATCAGCGAAACTCTCTTCGACAAATAGTTTCAAACTACCGTCAATCGGTACTTCTTTTCCTCCATCAGTACACAGTGCAGAAACGAGACGTTGCGCCATAGCTAAAATAAGTGTTGGGGCAATCAAATACGGATCAACTCCCATATCAATCAAACGAGGAATCACGCCAATAGCCGAATTGGTGTGGATGGTCGATAACACCAAGTGACCCGTGAGCGCTGCCTGAATAGCCAACTGTGCAGTCTCTTTATCACGAATCTCACCAACCATAATGACGTCTGGATCTTGTCGCAAGGTCGTGCGCAAACCCGAAGCAAATGTATAATCAATTTCTGGCATTACCTGTGACTGTGAGACACCTTCCATACTGTATTCAATTGGATCCTCGAGAGACAATACATTTTGATGATCGTGATCAATTTCAGAAAGCATAGAATACAAGGTTGATGTTTTACCAGAACCAGTCGGTCCTGAAATAAGAATGAGACCATATGGCCGAGTAATTGCCTTACGAATAAGTTCTATATTTCGCTTACTTAATCCAATATCATCCATTTTTTTTACTCCTCGCTCCTGGTCCAATAATCGCATCACAACTTTCTCTCCAAAATAGGTTGGAAACGTTGATACACGAAAATCAATTCCTCTCCCCTCAACACGAGTGGCAAAACGACCGTCCTGGGGTTTTCTCTTTTCATCCAAACGCATATCACACAAAATCTTGATACGGGCTACTACGGCAGCGTGAATTTTTAATGGCAACACAATACTGGTGTTCAACACACCATCAACTCGAAAACGAACTATTACATTTTTTCTATGAGGCTCAATATGAATATCGGAGGCATTACCATCTGTGGCATATCGCAATATGGTGCCCACAATTTTTGTGACAGGGGCATCTTCACTTATTTTACCATCAGCAGTGAGATCGATATCACCTTGTCCTTCTGATTTACCTTTTTTATTTTTTGAATCTTCAGTCTTTAACTCAAATTCAAGTTCAGACAATGCTTTGTTTACTTCACCTGATATACCTTTATACAAAGACATCGCTTTTTCAAAATCTTCTTGAGAAATAAGAAATATCTTGAAAGGCATGCTAGCTTTTGCTGCAATAAAATTTAATGCATCCCGAGCTTCTATATTGTCTGGATCAATCAAACCAACTTGCAACACTCCGTCAGACACAGCAATCGGTACAAACCCATAATGTCGAGCGGACTCCTCAGGAATAAATTCTAATATATTAGATGGAATATCGACACCTTCCAAAGAAAAAACTGGTACATCCAAAAAATCACCTTTAGCTCGTAAGATTTGTTCAGCTTGTACACCATGCTTTAATAATACTTGTTCAATAGACAGATCATTCGCGGTTGATTCATCCAAAATGCCAGCGACATCTTCTTTTTTTACTATTCCTTTTTCAACTAAAATATCGGCAATGTTCATATGGTATGAAAGATTTAAAAAATACAAGCAAAAAATACACTCATTATTTTTTCTTAGTGGTAATAACAGGCACCGGTACACTCACTGTTGTTGTTTGTCCAATAGGCGAAAACAAATCTGTTTTACCAGGAGTATCATTTGGTAGCGGTGTAGAAAAATCACGTAACATACCCCATGCAGCATCAGTAAACAGTGATGTATCAATAGTTGTCCGACCAATCTGACTGAGCAATGACACGATATCCTGACTTCCTGTACCAACTGTATTTGTTGTTTGAGTCATCCCCACCCCACCCATTGGTGCAGGACCGGTACCACCAGGTCCAGGCATTGAAGGTGCTCCAGATCCAAGTCCTGGCATCATGGTTGGTTGATTTTGTACAGACACAGGAGTGGAACTCGTGCCCAAAAAATAATACAAAAAAGCAAACAATGTAACAAAGAAAACTCCTAACAAAATTTTATTTTTTTTAAGATATTCCATGATTAATTAAGTGAATACGTATCCAACGACACATCAAATTTTAAATCTGATACACTTCCACTCCCCACTGAAATCTTTCGCACATCCATTAATTCAATATTACTTTCAATGTCTTTCAAAAAAGCGAGAAAGTTTTTATATTGTCCAGTGGCACTAAACGATACAGATGTTGTTTTGTATGGTGAATTTACTGGAGTAGTAGTGACAGTTTCCGGTGCATTGTTTGTGTCCCCCGTAGACGAACCACCTGCAGCGACAGATTTTACAACTATCCCATGTTGAGCAGCAATAGTAGTAATATCAGATGTCACTTTAATAATATCGAACTTTGGTGGAACTAAAGCTGATAATTTTGCCTTATCAACATCTGAAATATTGTTGTACTGCTGCAACAAAGCATCACTCTGTGTTTTAACCTGTTTTGCACTGGCAATAGCATTGGTATACGTAGTGATTTGAGTTCGTAAACTCATCACAGCAGTATACTGTGGACGGACATAGAAAAAGAATAGTCCAACTGAAAGTGCGATAAGAATAAATGATATACTACTTTTCATAATAAATATATTAAGGCATTGTCTGGCTACTTGTAGCTAGATTCTGCCCTGAATTACTTGTATCTACCGATGTGTCACCAGAAGAAACCTGATCATACCCTAAAATAGTTGGATCAACGGTAGCCTGAAATTTCATTAATACGGTCCCTTTATCTGATAAATTTAAATCAGAAAAGGATTGATCTTTCATATAAGAAATCTTTGAAAAAATATTTGCCTGTTCAGCCAATACCCCATAAGATGCGGCTTCTCCAGAAACAGAAACACTTAGTGTATTTTTAGATCCTGGTGAAAAATCAAATGTACTCAAAGTAACTTTTGGCAAAAGATTTGCTTCAAACAACGCAAAAATATTTGATGCAGCAATATGATTTCTTAACAATGTTTTACCAGAATTAATTTGATTTGACGCATTGACTAATTGAGTCAACGTATCAGGATCAAATGATGATTTGGCCAACACGAGAGTGTTACTCAAATCAGATAACTGTGAATTGAGAACGTGTTCATATCCAAACAATGCACCACTCGCCAGTAATGACACAATAAAAAGTAATGTGCCGACGGTAGAAATTAAACCTGTCGTACCAATCGAGTGTGAAGTTGATACAGACGATATCCCCTGTTTGACACTTGATACCATGGGACTTTTTGGAATAAATGAGGTTTGAAATTTAGGTTCCATACAAAATTAAAATAGTCTGCATAATACTTTTGTGTGTTCACACAAAAGTATTTAATATACGCATATATTCTATCATGGAAAAATTTCAATGTAGAGAGTGTAGAAATAAAAACGGTGGATTACTTTTACAACTCTTCAAGTTTACGTAACGCCAAACCAACAGCTACAGCAAACTGTGGACCAGTCTGTCGAAGAACTTCTTCTAGAAAAACAGGTGTGACTACTTTCGAAAATGGATCACCCGATACCACATCCGTCTGAAAACCTTTCTTTGCCGCATCATTAACTCCTTTAAGAGCTGATCCCCCACCCACCATAATCACCTTGCTGACGGCTTTGTTATATTTTTTTTCAAATGTTAACACGATACGATTTGCTTCCTCGAAAATATACTCCAAGGTCAACATGATCACCTGAGAAATTTCCTGTCCTTCAGGCGTGGTAGCAGTCATTCCAAGATCACATTTCATAACTTCCGCCCTCTCAATAGGTACTCCAAATGATTTGGCAATAGACGCGGTAATATTTTGTCCACCTCGATTAATGGTATGCGATACTTTGAGCACACCTCGTTCCACAATAAATAATTTTGTCGTAGCTGCACCCATATCAAAAATCATAACTGGATCAAGAGTCTGTTCAAGTACGGAACGCATCGTAGAAAATATTTCTATTTCAAAAAATCCAGCGTCAAGATTGTTTTTAGTTGCTAAATCAACATACCGACCGAGTGTATCATTGTGAATTGCTACAACTAACACATCTACCGTAGAAATTTTCTTTGGTTGGCCCGCTTGTGAGACAGACTGCCCAGCAGGCAACGGTGTACTATCAAAATCTGTCGTTGGTCGTACATCATTACGTGGAATAATAGACCAATCAAGCGTCACTTCAGAAATGGGTACCGGGATATATTTACGAGCCTCCAAGGGAATCATTTCTGCAAGTTGCTTGTGTGATACCTCTGGCATTTCAATAACCGACATCAAACTCGAAGAAAATGGAATAGCTATACCGCACAAACGAGTCGTAATATTGACTTCTTTTTCAACTAAAATATCATGGAGTGCTTCGATCAGTTTTTCTTGTGGTAAAACCGTTGCGGTTCCCACAGATGTTTTAGCATAGGGTCCCAGAGATAATTCGCCATACGTTTCAAGTATTGCCCGAGCCCCTTTTCGTTTAAGTTGAACTATTTTAATAGAAGATGAACCAATATCTATACCCAAAACACTCTGACCCGTATTACCTGCAAAAAGTTTTTCAAAAAAGTTAGACATAGTATATTCAACACAAATTACACATTTTTACAAAATATAAAACAAAATATAGAATTACAGCTAGTTAGGTCATTCGCACACATTCAGGGATTACTATCGTATGTCAATCTTAACACAAAAGTCTTATAATTAAGGGTAATGTCCACAAAAATTTCTGACATATTTGATTTGTGTATTTCCTTCCTATTTCCAACACGAAATAAAGAAAAAATTGTTCACAGGCTCTCTGACGCTGATATTTCTGCTTTACCTCGGCTACACAAACAATTCCCTGGTATCATATCCCTTTTTTCATACAAAAATTCTGATATTCAAGCACTGATTTGGGAGTTAAAATATCATCGCAACAATAAAGCCTTTACACTCGTTGGAAAATTACTGGCTGATGCCCTTCTCGAAGAACTCTCTGACAAAATGCTCTTTGAAAATTGGCAGGCGATACTTCTGATTCCCATACCAATCACCAATGTTCATCGTCGTGAGCGTACTTTTTCTCAAACAGAATTACTCTGTACAGAAATGCTCTCACATCTTCCAGACACAGTTATCTATACGCCCCAAGCTCTCACAAAAGTGCGCGAGACCGAAAAACAAAGCCGCACTACAAGTCGAACGCAACGTTTACATAATCTCCGTGGAGCATTTTCTGCCAACATAACACTTGTCCATAACAAAAATGTAGTCCTTATTGATGACGTCACTACCACAGGTGCCACCATACACGAAGCAACTCGTGCACTCAAAACGGCAGGAGCAAAACATGTTCTGGCACTCACAATTGCACACTAAACTTGGTGCTCAATATCAAGTTTTTTCTTAGGGACCACTCCGTGTGCAATTAACAAATTCTCAAATTCTGGACGTTCCATGGTTTCTACCTCTATCATTTTTTGAGCAATCGCATCCAACAGTGGTCGATGAGCTTCAATTGTTGTCTGGGCCTTGACCATGGCTTCATTCATAATACGTGAAACTTCAGCATCAATTTCTGCGGATACTCGTTCTGAAAATTCCTTGTCTGCCACACCTTGGCCAAACAACACCTTGCCACCAGCACCCTCAAAAGCAATGGGTCCGAGTTTGTCCGACATACCATATTTTGTCACCATGTCTCGTGCTAACGCAGTTGATACTTGCAAGTCATTACTTGGTCCAGTGGTCAGATCATCAAACATCATTTTTTCTACAACATATCCACCCAGGGAAACAGCGATATCATCCAAAAATTCTTTTCGTGATTGTAATTTATTATCTTCAATCGGTAATTTGAGCACATACCCTGCAGCACGACCTCGGGCAATAATAGAGATTTTATGCACAGGATCAGCATACGGCAAGATCGAGGCAAGGACTGCATGACCAGCCTCATGATAGGCAGTAATTTCTTTTTCTTTTTTACCTAAAATATGACTCTTACGTTCTGGACCAAGCATGACTTTTTCAATTGAACGTATTAAATCATACTGAGAAATCTTGGTGCGATTTTCCCGAGCAGCCAAAATCGCACCTTCGTTCATCAGTGAATATAGATCCGCACCAGAAAAACCGGGTGTTCTCTCTGCAATCACTTCCAAATTTACATCTTCAGCAAATGGCTTCTTGGTTGAGTGCACTTTCAAAATTGCCTCGCGGTCAGATCGATCAGGCAGATCAAGAGTCACTCGTCGGTCAAATCGTCCCGGACGAAGTAGTGCCGGGTCAAGCACGTCTGGTCGGTTAGTCGCTGCCATGACAATCACTTTTTCATTTGGTTCAAACCCATCCATCTCTACCAAAATCTGGTTCAATGTTTGTTCACGCTCATCATTGCCCCCACCAGCACCAACACCACGCACACGACCAACGGCGTCAATCTCATCAACAAAAATAATAGCTGGAGAAGAACGTTTGGCCATCATAAACAAATCACGCACTCGAGATGCTCCAACACCAACAAACATTTCCACAAACTCACTTCCAGAAATAGAAAAGAATGCCACGCCCGCCTCCCCTGCCACAGCTCGAGCAAGCAAAGTCTTGCCGGTACCTGGTGCACCCATGAGTAAAATACCTTTTGGAATGCGTGCGCCAATATCCAAAAACTTTTTTGGGTTTTTCAAAAAGTCGACAATCTCCGAGAGTTCTTCCTTTGCTTCTTTAGCTCCTGCCACATCTTTAAATGTCACTTTTTGAGAGCTATCATTGGGATCAATCATCCGGGCTTTTGACTGGCCAAATGTAAAGGCCTGCATTCCAGCTCCTTTGACCTGACGGGTCATATACCATACAAACATAACAATGAACAAAAGTGGTCCAAATATTGGTAATAAATTGATTACCCAATATATAAAGCCTGTGTCAGAGTTGATTTGTACTTTGACGACAGTCAGTTCTGCTGGAGTGACGCCATAATTAAACAACGTTTGCGACAAAGCTACGCCTTCTTCTTTTTTAGAAGTTTTCTTGGTGCCGTCTTTGTAGATAACATCAAGAGCGTCACCTTTGACATCCACTTCAGTCACTGTCCCCGCTTTAATATCAGAAGTAAGTTGAGATACCGGTATATCAAATGTCTGAGTGTTTTTACCAGCTAACCATGAATAGACACCCGATAAAATAATAAAGATAAGGAGTGTGGTTGCAATATATGAAATGAGAGAGGTTTTTTGCGGACCCTTTTTACCACCACCCATAAATGGCAGTGGTGTTTTTTTCAGAAAAACTTTTTTCTGATCTTGCTTCTGGTCTTGCTCGGGTTTGTTACCCTGTTCTTTTTTGTCTGGAGCTGGTTGTGGTTGATTTTTTTTAGCCATAGTGATGCTACTATACGATAAAAAATCTCAAACTCAAAACTTGACATTATTCAATCTAAATGCTAGGGTGTGCATCAGTTCTGTTCCTTTGGAAAGAGCTATGGTAAGTGTTCTGGATCTGTGATCGGAGCGACACCAACCACTGAGGTAGAGTAATGAAAAAACTGTTTGTTGCCGGAGTCACAATACTGGTCATGGTAGGATGCCTCTCGGCATCCATATATCGTGAGCCGAATCCTGATGCGGGGGTGTGCTACTACGGCATACTCCTGCCAACAATGGTTGGAGGCTCACAAGTTGTGGGCTTCCAGTATTCCGGCGATGATGCCGGATCAACATGCAGCACTCTGGCAAGTCAAGGTGCGGTGTACACCAACTTTCAGGTGTACGAGTAAGTAAAACTGTCAGGAGGTGGAAAATACCCCACCTCCTGACACACACATATCACCACTCTTATTACAAGAGATTGGTGATTTTTTAATTCAAGTACTGATAGTAGCAAAACTGTCTCATTCCGCATACAATTACTATATGTCACTTATCACTAACAAAAAAATAGGCTTTAATTACAACATCACCGAAACCCTTGTTGCAGGGGTGGAACTTTTTGGTTTTGAAGTCAAATCTATCCGTAAGGGCCAGGGCTCGCTCGATGGCTCGTATGTCACTGTTCGTGGGTCTGAGGCTTTTCTTATTGGTAGCTTTATTCCACCCTTCCAGGAGAACAACACCCCTAAGGACTACGATCCTCGTCGCAACCGTAAACTACTCCTCACCAAAACCGAGATCCGAAAGCTTGGTGATATTGAAAAGACAAAAGGATTGACAATAGTCCCAATTTCAGTGTATAGTAAAGGTCGAGTTTTAAAGGTAGATCTTGGCATTGGAACTGGTAAGAAAAAATTTGATAAACGAGAAACTCTCAAGAAACGTGATACCGAACGTGAAACGAGGAGGGAGTTTAGTGATCGTTGATCTACCAGTTCACAGCAACTTCAAATTCCCGAAAAGTAGAAGTTCCATTCGTTATTCTTAATTCAAACTTCGTACTTCTATTTCTCGGGGATGACAGGTATAGACATATACGTCCTTTGACAATGCGCACGGCAGAGCTTGAGTGACTCTTTAATCCGCTCAAAAGCATACGTGCTAAAAACACCCTTGCAAAAGCAGTTCGTTCTCCGTTCGTCGGAGTCAACGGATTTGCTCTCGCTTTCGCGTAATCTTTTTTAAGACTACACCATTGCGGCGGCTCTCCCCCGAAGTCTGTTACGGGAAAGAGTTGATATACTTCCGGACTTTGGCAATCTCCGTCGTTTCAGGATATTGTCGAGACAATGAAGCTGGATTCGTATCTATTTCGTAGATTTTATAGGATACGGATCGAGAAAAACAAAATCCACTACGCCATGTAGAAGCATTGTTAAAACGTGTGTGCACGGGGCTTCAATGCTCCCATCTCCACATCTGATTATCAAAATGTTGTAAATCCTTAACTTTAAATATCAACATGGAAACATTTCTTGTTATTATCGTGTTCACAGCCTTATATCTTACTCCTACTATCATTGCTTATAGTAGGAATCACACTAATGCCACTGGTGTTATGTTAGTAAATATTTTTTTAGGTTGGTCTGGATTAGGTTGGCTTGCTGCATTAATTTGGTCAGTACAGATAGCGAAGTCGGAAAAAATAAGAGAGATTAAAGTTGAAATAAAAAAATAAATTTATGAAAAAGGAGGGATTAATTTTTGAACTGAGGTTATTCTAGAGACGAAAATCAACCGAATGTTAGTGTAAACACCTCCAAACCTGCACTCTGGCTCATCACCCGCAACGTATGCGCCTCCATATTTGTTCCGGTCACAAGATTATACAATCGTGAATCTTGTATTTTTACAAACGTTTTACCTCCATTGACATACACATCTGTTCCACGGAGATTTGCCGGGACAGGTAGTCCATCAAGTGTTACCTCTGCTACCACTTGTGTACTTGCACTAGCTACGACATATACATCCTTGGCCGTATACGGATAGACAAAACCACTACCCGCACTCTGTCCTTGTGCGTACTCACCCAGGACATTCCACGATCCTGAAAAATAAAACATATTTGAAGCAAAACTGTTTGGTAAAATAAAATTCTGAATACCTGTTTTACCTTGTGCACCATTACCGATATATTGATTTCTATTTGCACCAAAATATGTTTCTGGACTATTTGTTTGAATACTACCCGCTGTACCAGATGGGCTGACCGAGACACTATCAATTAGATCTGCTGGCACTGGTATACCCAATCGGGTATCACGTTCCTGTAATAAATTTTTGATTTCTTGTTCCGTCTCTACATATTCCCCTTCACCTATATGGTCGTAGACCACATAGCCATCAATATCGATCATATATTTTCGTGGCCAGTATTGATTTTGATATGCATTCCATGTGCCATAGTCATTATCCAACACCACAGGAAAAGTAATACCGTACCGAGCCATTTCTTTTTGCACATTGGCATAGACTTTTTCAAATTCAAACTCTGGTGTATGGATACCTATGATCACCAATCCTTGATCTTTATACTTGCCATACCATGCAGTCAGATATGGAAAAGTTCGCTGACAGTTAATACAACTGTAAGTCATAAAATCAATCATCACCACGTCTTTGCCAATATATTGTCCAATACTAATCGGTGCTCCGTCTGGAGTATTCACAAAACCACTTGGATTGACCAACTCCACTGCTGGCGGATATTTTTTGGCTTTCTCTGCACGAATAGCGGCGATGTCTGTGGCAGACAACGTTGGTGAGGTGCTGGCTGTAGCGGTCAATGCAAGTGGAGTTGTTGTCACAGAGCTTCCCACACCATGTACTTTTTTACCTTCAAGCCAGACAATAGCACTTATGATAAGTGCTCCAACAATAATCAATGTGATGATGCGTTGTGTAGACATTGTTTGTATATTATCCAGTAATTAATTGTATTGGAAGGAAATTTCCAAGTAATGTGAGGGACTGAGTAAAGACTAATACGCCAAGAATGATAAGGATGATGCCAAATACAATATTAATATACCGTAATGTGGTTGCATACCGAGATATATACACGGTTGCTTGAGCAGTAAACGCCCCTACAAGCAGAAACGGTAGACCCAAACCGAGTGCATACGTCAAAAGCAAGACAAAGGCCTGGGTCGGAGCGCTCGCCGCCAGACCAAGGATAACACCCAGAGCTGGGCCGACACATGGTGTCCAGCCAGCAGCAAAAGCTAAACCAAAGAAAAATGAAGTAAGATATTTTGAATTAAACTTTTTTGTTACCGATACTTTATATTCACGTTCTAAAAATGGAATATGAATCAAACCAACCAAAAACAAACCAAAAAAGATCACCACCAGTCCACCGAGTCTCGCCAGCCACATCTCCACCCCAAAAGAAATTCCTTTGAGCGCTGTGTTTAACAGTACACCCAACAAAGCAAAGACAAATGAAAAACCAAGTACAAAGAACATACTGTTTATAAAAATATCTGACCGTCGAGGTGTCTCCCCTGCTCGCCCACCAGCCAAATAAGCCAGAAACCCTGGAATGATCGGTAATACGCACGGCGAAAGAAATGAAACTAACCCCGCAATAAAAGCGCCAAAAAGAGTGATTATCATGAGTACATTCTAGCCCATAAAGTCTATAAAGTCGAAAGTCTGTAAAGTAATACCCTGCTAACTTTATAGATTTTAGACTTTATGGAATTTTCATGCTACTATATTCCCTGTTATCAATTCCCTAACCACCATATTTCTTGAGTAACATACGAATCAATCACCAAATAACTGCACTAGAACTTCGCGTCATCCTCGAGGACGGCACGAATCTCGGTGTCATCACTAAAGATCAAGCAATTGAGAAGGCAAAGGAACTTGGAGCTGACCTGATCGAAATTTCTCCGACCGCAGTGCCACCAGTTGCAAAAATCATGGATTATGGTAAATTTCAGTACGCAGAAGCTAAAAAACTGAAGGTTGCCAAAACCAAGGTTCATATTGTTGAAATCAAGAATATTCAGGTCAAAGTGGGCACCGGCGAGCACGACCTCGAGCTCAAGGCCAAAAAGGCATCTGAATGGCTTGCTGAGGGTAACCGCATCAAGATTGACCTCTTCCTCCCAGGGAGAACCAAGTACATGCCTCCGGAGTTCCTCCGAGACCGGATGGACCGGGTACTCAAACTGATCACCCAAGAGTTCCGGATCGCTGACCCTATCAAGAAATCACCAAAAGGACTCAGTGTCCTCATCGAGAAAGCATAAATTACAGACATTAATATGGCAATAAAAACAAACAAATCTTACTCAAAGCGCCTCAAAGTCACTAAAACTGGCAAGGTTTTAGCGCGTAAGACTGGTCAAAACCACTTCAATGCAAAGGAATCTCGCCGAAGTCAGCTTGCAAAGAAAGGAAACAATGAGTTCCATATGTCTATGAAAGAGCGCTCACGATTTCTCGTAAATTTTAAATAATACTAATACACTGATATGACACGAGTAAAAAAAGGCGTTAATGCGCTTAAATCAAGAAAGAATATCCTCCGCAAGGTAAAAGGTTATCGTTTTGGACGATCAACAAAGGAGCGACAGGCAACTGAAGCTATTTTCCACGCTGGAGCATATTCATTTGCTCACCGAAAGGACAAAAAAGGTGATGCCCGCCGACTTTGGAACGTCAAGATTTCATACGCCGCAAAGCCACTTGGCATCTCATACAGTAAACTCATGGGTGGTTTGAAAAAGAAAAACATCCTTCTCGACCGTAAAATTCTCTCAATCCTCGCAGCCGAATCACCAAAGACATTTGAGAAGATTGTGGAAATGGCAAAATAATCTGGAAGTATATAGTATGAAGTATATGGTATATAGTATTAAAACTGCCTCGCTGGGGCAGTTTTAATTAATCCTGAAAGCAACTTTGCGACCAAATATATATTATTTTCAATTATCTTAAAATTTTCTTCTTTTATATACAACAAATCTCTTGCGATCATACACTGACTTTCCAATTCTAAAAGTGAACCTCTTGAGATCGTATAAAAAAATATCTTGTCTTTGGATGTGTTCCTTCCAAACCCCTCTGCAATATTTGATGTGATAGAAATAGCAGATCTCCTCATTTGATCAACAAGAGCGAATCTTTCATCCTGAGGAAACGTCTTTGTACATTTATATATCAAAAGTGCCAATTTATGAGCCTCCTGATACACAATAAGATCTTTAAAATGATTGATCATATCTTCTCCTATACTATATACAAAATACTATATACTATATACCTTTCCCCTCTCAGGATATAAAGCATCGACATCCAAATAATCTCGTAGTCGCTGAACCAAAAACATAGACGACTTTGGTTCACCCATGACCACAAACACTTTTTTAACACTATAGGCCGTGTCTGACACCATCTCCACCAAATGTTCAGAGTCTTTGTGTGACGAATAACCAGAAATCATTTCTATCCGGGCACGAACAGGCAGTGTCTGACCATCAATGTCGATACTATTTGGCTTTGCCTGTATGCGGCTACCTAAAGTACCAACCGCTTGATACCCCATGAGAAGAATAGTGCTCTTTGGATCGGTGATGAAATTCATCTCATGATGAACCACTCGCCCACCTTCGGACATACCACTACCAGCCATAATAATCTTTGGATTTGGAATATCCTCAACTTTTTGAGACTCATAGCCACTGTGCACAATTTTTAATTTAGGAAAAGAAAAAATATCATCACCACCTTTTATTTCTTGTTGCACCGCATCATTAAACAAATCGGTCGAATGTTTATAGACCTCGGTTACTTTCAGCGCGAGTGGTGAATCCAGAAACACGGGAACTGCTGGTATTTTGCCATCTTCCACCATATTATTTAATTCATACAAAACTACCTGGGTACGTTCAATAGAAAACATCGGCATAACAAGGGCACCACCTGCAGTAATAGTTTCTTGTATAATTTCTGCAAATCGAGCATCCCGCTCCGCTTTTGGTTCATGATTCCTATCGCCATAGACACTATCAATAATAAGATAGTCTGCGCCTGTGATCTTTTCTGTATCACGCAACAGTGGTGAGGGTGAATTACCCGAGTCTCCGGTAAAGACAATTGTTTTGCCATTATGACTAAACTGATACATTGATGAGCCAAGGATATGCCCTGCATCAAGTAGTCGGACAGAGAACGTGCTGGTCAATGTATTATCTGTATCATAGACAAAACTCTTCCACAACGACATGGCCTTGTTTGCATCATCAGTGGTATACAGAGACTTGCCCTTGCCCTCTCGTTCATTCATATCCATGACTTTCACGGCATCAGCAAACATAATCTCTGCCAATTCACGAGTCTCTGGCGTAGAATAGATGGTTCCAGCAAAGCCATCACGCACCAGTTTTGGCACCCGACCAATATGGTCCATATGGGCATGGGTGATGAATAAGAAATCCATCTCCGCTGGATTGTACGGAAATGGCTTTGCATTTTCCTCAGCCGACCCAGCCACTCCTTGGAGCAAACCGCAATCCACTAAAATATTTGTCTTTTCATCTTGCAACAAAAAATTTGCCCCGGTGACGGACCCAACTCCTCCCCAGAATGTAAGTTTGAGAGTAGACATAATTTTGAATTTTTCAATTTTAAAACAATGTGTGAATGTCTTAATTTTCGAAATTAGAAATTAGAAATTTTTTATATAATTAAAATTTCGTAACTTATTGTAAGCATACAATACAGCGACTAATCCCCCAAATGTATCCATCGTCACATCCATCCCATTATCAGCTAGATACTCCCACGATGGCCAAAACGACATACCCCAATAGGTAATCCCTACAGACAATTCATACACTTCCCACAACAACCCGACGACAAGTGCCGTCGTTACACCCCAAAGAAGCAACTTTCCATATGACACGTCATTCTTTGTAGCAGTTAAGACGGTCAAAGCAGATAACCCAATAAAAAAACCACCCAAAAAATGGAAAGTCATATCAAAATTGGTGATAGCATCAAATAAATGAAAATAAAATGCTATAGCATTCCAAAAACCCACAACCAGTAGGGTGATAAAAAATGATTTGAATAGTGGTGAATTCATATACAGATATATTATAACTTAAAATACCCACATTTTACTAAAAACAAAATTCAAAAAAGCCTAAATCTGGATGAGATGCTAGGCGAAAAGTGAAAAAGAATTCGAACCTTACTGAGACGTAAGATGAGGATTATTTTTTACTTTTCAACAACGCAGGTCGCCAGATTTAGGCTTTTTTGTGGAGTTACCGAGATATTTCCCTAGTCTAAAAACTAGGTGGGTGTCCTCACGTATGCACCAAGGTGTATACAAATTTGAACTCCCTAAAAATGTTTAATTCGGAAAATATCTCAGTAGCTCCAAAGTAAGTATAACGCCAGATAAAATACAGAACAATTGAAAAACAAAGAACAACGTGTTTAAATTATCTTCCCTCAGTTGGAATGAAGTGTGTATTCTTTTGAGGCTTCGCAAGCGCGACTGGCGCGAGAAAGAGCAAAAAGTCAGCAGACTTTTATGCGCACTCAAAAAAATACACACTGAAGGATTTTACTCTACAATTCCATCCAAGTTCACATCATACAAAATCTCATCAGCAATCAGCCGATACGCGGTGATTTCCCCTGGCAGAAACCAATGTTTTATTTCATTACGCGCTTCCTCTACTGATCCTGATGCATGGATGACATTACGCACAGATCGGCCATCAGTTTCTGCCAATACATACGAATCCAAGACATAATCTCCACGAATGGTTCCCACATCAGAGGTCAGTGGTTCTGTTCCACCAGTGATCTTGCGAACAATCTTGACTGCATGCGCCCCTTGCCAGACCATAGCTACTACCGGCCCCGATGTCATATATTTTTTTAAATTTGCCAATACCACTTTGGTGATTTCTAGTGGATCAGTATGCGGTGGTTTCTCCCCTTTATCCAAGGCCGACTTGATCCTCTTCTCCCCAGTCACCTTCATCCAGTCTGGATCAAGAGTGTAGTGTGCTTCGATATGATCCGCTGTCGGCACCAGCATCTTCATAGCCACCAATTTCAAACCAATACGTTCGTATCGTTTGATCACTTCCCCGATCAATGTTCGCTGAACCCCATCTGGTTTAATGATAACGAGTGTTTGTTCTTCTTTAGCGTGTGGCATTCGGTATTATGTATTATTTAGTAAGTATTATCGCCTCCCCATCCGTAATAGCAATCGTATGTTCAAAATGCACTGCGGTGCTCCCGTCTTTTGTAATATATGTATAGCCATCGTCGAGCAAAATAGTTTTTGTGGTTCCAAAAGTCATCATTGGTTCAATAGCAATAACCATCCCTGGTTTGAGCAAGTCCCCCTTACCTTTATCCCCCACATTCTCTACAAACGGATCTTCGTGTACTTTGTAACCGACACCGTGACCAGACAATCCCTCGCACAAGTTAATCTTGTGTGCCCGAGCAAAGGTTTCAATGGCATAGCCAATGTCTCCCACATGTCCGCCACCACGAGCAGCCTTGATACCGAGGTGCAATGCCTCCTTGCAGTATTCCATCAGTTTTTTATCTTCAGGATCTATCTTACCTACCCCGACCGTGATCGCACTATCAGTGATCAAACCTTCATGAGTTAAACCAAGATCAAGCGAGACAATATCACCCTCGTCCAAGACTCGCGGATCTTCGTTTGGAATTCCATGAACAATCTCGTCGTTAATAGAGACACACAATGCCGCTGGATATGGTCTGTCTGCCCCCTGTGGCGTGTAGTTCAAGAAAGAGGCAGTATCACCACCCTCAGCAATAAGTGTGCGAGCCAAGTCCTCGAGGTCCTGCGTCGACACCCCAGGCTTTACGATCTTCGCTACTTCACTCAAAATATACGCATGACGTCTGCCACCTTCTTGCAATGTTTCTATTTCTTCTGGTTTTTTTATATAAATCATATTAGATATACGAATATCCGAATTAATCTTCGCCCTCTCCCCGTCATTCCCGTGCAGACGGGAATCCAGTGTTTCAAAAATTAAAGTATTCAGTCATTGTTTCAAAATTCAAAATTGGAAATTCAAAATTAAGACCTTGGATGAGGGACATGATGTATTCATCAGGTGCTCCCGTATGTACGAGAATGACAGAAAAATTATAGACCAAGCTTCTCCATCAAATCTACATGTATTTCCTCCACCGTCCGCTCACCAGAAAGCTCGTAGAACTTGGCCTGCGGGTGTGTCCGGAAAAAGTCTACGGCCGGAGCCACATCCGTATCAAACCAGTCCAGGCGCTTGGCAATCTCCTCTGGCTTCACATCATCTATACGCCCACGGGCAGTCAGTCGGTCGACAGCCCAGTCTCGCGACACGTCTAGATAAATAATATGTGGTATGCGATTATAAAAGTTAAAAGCTTGGATAAGGAGCTGCGCTTCTGGTAGTGACCGTGGTGTGCCATCTGCCACAATATGTTCGTGACCTTCAAATGAATCAATCAAAAAGTCTGCCCAAAAATGAATAGCCAAAAAGTCTGGTTGGCGAGCACCGGTGGCATAGACCTCCGCTGATCGTTTGCTCGAATAACTGCCACCCTTGATAAACTCCCGAAACTTTGCCCCTGTCTCTAGGTACAAGACTGGTGTGTTTGGATCCTTTTCTCGTAATAACTTCATCAACAGATCCGCCTGTGTCCCCTTGCCACACCCTGATCGTCCCATAAAGATAAAAATATGTGGTTGCATATGGATAGTATACAAGACAATCAGAGAATATTAAAAAGACCCGTGAGGGTCTTTTTAATATTCTCTGATTGAAACCTGGGCATCAATCTTTTTAATCAAATCAATAACGACCGATACTACAATCAAAAGGGCTGTACCACCCACAGAGAGTGCAGTGATGCCGGTCAGACCACGGACAATGAGTGGCAAGACTGCGACCATACCAAGGAAGAGTGCGCCGAAGAGTGTCAGTCGAGTGAGGATCTTTGAGATATACTCTGATGTCGATGCACCTGGACGAACACCTGGGATAAAGGCACCATTCTTTTGCAAGTTATCTGAGATCTGATCTGGATCAAACGTCACCGCAGTGTAGAAATAGGTAAAGATAAAGACAAGGAAAAAGTAGGCAATACCGTATGCCCAACCGTTAGAGAGGAAACTATTGACTCCGCCAGCGATAAAAGCCACGATCTGGTTTGAGCTACCGAGTAAAAACTTGGCA
The DNA here is from genome assembly GCA_903870365.1 of uncultured bacterium. Classification (GTDB taxonomy): domain Bacteria; phylum Patescibacteriota; class Minisyncoccia; order Phycocordibacterales; family DATDWN01; genus CAIQCQ01. The sequence goes on from CAIQCQ010000015.1 coordinate 51,073, forward strand.
ATCATTTGCGGAAAAAGCAGGATAGACAAAGCAAAGATGATGGGGATCACACCCGCTTGATTCAAGCGAAGTGGGAGGTAAGTTGAAGAACCACCGTAGACACGGTTACCACGCACCTGTTTAGCATAGGTCACAGGGATTGGACGTTCTGCTTCGGTAATAACAACTACCCCAACGATCACGAGCAAAGCAATAGCAGCAAAAACAATATACAACGGCAACTGTGCTGCGTTAAAGATAAAAGCAAACTGACCAAGGCCTGATGGCAGACGAGAGACAATACCAGCAAAGATAATGAGTGAGACACCATTGCCAATACCGTATTCAGTGATTAACTCACCAATCCACATCAAGAGGATAGAACCAGCAGTGATGACGAGTAAGTCAGACAACAAAGTAAAGCCTGTTACTACAGTGATAATGTGCTGGCCTTGCAACAGTTTCAAAAAACCAAAACCTTGGATCAAACCAAGTGGTACTGCAAGCAGTCGGCCGTACTGAGCAAATTTTTGTCGGCCAGCATCTCCTTCTTCTTGATACATTTCCTTGAGTCGTGGAGACATGATAGTCAACAACTGCATGATGATACTTGCGGTGATGTATGGACTGACACCAAGCATGATGATAGAGAGCTGTGACAAGCCACCACCAGAAAAGACGTTCAACAAACCGAGAAATTCGTTGTTACTAAAAAATGCAGACAATGCGTTGTGGTCAATACCAGGAATTGGAATAACTGCAAGCACACGAAAGACGACAAGTGCACCGATGGTAAACAAAATACGCTTTCTCAAGACCTTGTCCTGCAATACGAGACTAAATTTGTGAAAAAATGAATTCATGTTGATAGAGTTATGAGACAAGAGATTTGAGATATGATGTGTAATTAGAATATCTTGAATTTTTCATATCTCATCTCTCTTATCTCGTGTCTCATTATACTACTATTTTTCCTCCCAACTTTTCTACCTCAGCCTGTGCTGTAGCAGAAAATGTAAAACCTGAAAAAGAAAGTTTCTTGGTCAATGGAGCCTTTGCGGTACTACTGAGAATTTTTACTGATGGAATTTTACCCTTGTATATAGTGATCAACTTATGTTCAATCAATACCTGTGGAGTGACAGTCACTCCAGCATCACAGACGCCAGCAATGCGCGAGAGAGACAAAACAATAGGCTTGTTCTGAATCGAGAGGTTACTGTTTTTACCGCGACCTCGCAACTTTGGCAGACGTTTAATAAAGTCTCGAAGTTCTGGACGGTTCTTGTGACCAGCACGAGCATTCTGACCTTTTGTTCCACGGCCAGATGTTTTTCCACGAGTTCCACCACGACCAACTTGTGCTGATGTTTTATTCTTATGAAGTCTTTTTACATTATGTTTTTGCATGGCGGTATATTATTTTACTTCTTTTTGCACCTCAAGATTACTTGATGCGTAAGTGTTCGCTTTCGCTCCCTTATCTCTCACTGCCTTGAGCGTTTTCAATGCTTTAATTGCAGCCCGCGCATTGTTCAATGGATTCTTACTTCGTGACAAAAGTTTTGCACCAACTTCTTTGAGTCCAGCAAATTCCAAAACAGTTCGGACCGATGAACCCGCAAGCACACCTTTACCAGGAGCTCGCATGATCATCACTTGTGATGATGCATACTTTGCAGAGACTTCATGAGGGATAGAATGATTTTTAGTCATGGTAATACGAACCATATTTTTCTTGGCACTTCGAAAGGCTTTATCGATAGCCAACGGGGTGTCAGAGGCTTTACCAAGACCAATACCGACTCGTCCAGCTCGGTCCCCTGCCACTACTGCCACAGAGAAAGAAAAACGTCGCCCACCAGTCACCACACGAGTCACACGACGAATATTGATGATCTTCTGATCAAACTCTGGCTTGACTCGCTCTCGTGGCTCACGGCGATTCTGTGGCTTTCTGACATTACGTCGTAGTGGTCCACGATCATCTCGAGTGTCACGTCCACCAATAGCTGGTTGTGCAAAAACAGGTGCAGCAGGTACTACAACTGCCTCTGTAGGAGTTTCAGTTTTTACTATTTCTTTGTCTAAATTGTTTTCGTCCATATTTCAAAATTAAAATGTAAGTCCGCCTTGGCGTGCCCCCTCGGCAATAGCCTTGACCTTTCCAGTGTATGAATATCCTCCTCGGTCAAAAACTACCATGGTTATCTTTTTTGCCAATGCTTTCTCGGCAATATCCTGACCCAGAGCGGTTGCTTTTTCCATCAATGTCTTACCCTTGACCACCTTTGAATGAGACGCAGCAACAGTCACACCCAACACATCGTCAATCAACTGCGCAGAAATATGTGCATTTGATTTAAAGACAGATAAACGTGGTCGTGTGGCGGTACCAGAAATCTTTGCACGAATACGCTTCTTTCGTCTCTCTCGTTGTTCTGTTTTAACTTGTGACTTGTTCATTATTTTCTTATTCTAGATTCTTACTTCAAGATTCTAGCTTCTATCCTTAGGCTGTCTTTTTACCTTGCTTGCGCTTGATAACCTCACCCTCATATCGGAACCCTTTACCCTTGTATGGCTCTGGCTTCTTCAACGATCGCAAGTTTGCTGCAAACAACCCAACTTCTTCTTTGTTAATACCTGAAACAGTAATAACATTTTTCTCTGCAGTTATCTTTAAACTCGCAGGTATTGGTACATTAACAGGGTGTGAAAAACCAAGTGCCATCGCAAGTGTTGTTCCCTTTACCTCTGATTTATATCCGATACCTTCAAGTATAAGCTTTTTTACAAACGGTGTATTGACACCAGCAACCATATTTACAATATGTGAACCATATGTCCCCCACAATGCCACAGTATCCAATGTTTCTTTCTTTGGCTTTAGTGTCACTTCTGTTGGAGTAATCATAATATCAATATCAGCCTTCAGCGCTTTACTGAGCTCGCCATGAGGACCGACTACTTTCAAAACACCATCAACAAGTGTGACAGTTGTTTTTTCAGGGATTACTATTACTTTTTTTCCAATTCGTGACATATATCGTATTAATTTTTACCACACCTGCAACAAAGCCTCACCTCCCAAACTCTGCTTGCGTGCATCACTGCCAGTCAAGATACCCTTTGGAGTCGACATGATCATGACACCATATCCATTTCGAACTGGTCGAATGTCCTTGGCACCCATATAGACACGCTTTGATGACTTTGAGATACGCTTTGCCTGACTGATCTTTGGTGTGCCGTCAGCTTCGTAGGCAAGTTTGACCTCAATGTATTTGACTACTTTTTTACCTTTCTTGGTCACTCCAGCCACAAAACCTGCATGTGCCAAACATTCCAAAATAGCCATTTTCATCTTTGAATGTGTCAAAACCACCGTCTCCTTTTTCATAGTTCCGGCGTTCTTTATCTGAATTATCATGTTAGCAATTGAATCCATGGTTTTGTATGTTGTCCTGGCCGTATCTCACTCGAGAGAGTTGAGACGTACCAAGGGTGTTAGGGTATCATATTATCTTCAACTTGGCTACCCATTGTGTTTCAAATTTGAGGCAAGGTCGCGTCTAAATTTGGAAAACGATTACCAAGATGATTTCTTGATGCCAGGAAGCTTCCCCTCATTTGCCAATTCCCGGAAACAAATACGGCAAAGATCAAACGCACGCATATAGCCATGTCGTCGTCCACAACGAAAACAACGATTGGTGTCCATCGTAGCGTACTTATGCTTTTTGACTGATCGTGCGATTGTGGATGTCTTTGCCATCTAAATTAAAATAGCTTCGAAAAGCTCTTTGCATACTACCAAAATCTTTTTACAAAGTCAAAGAAAATGCCGGGTCCCTCCACATAGGAGAAACCCGACATTACGCTACTTTTTGACTAGTAGCTGTTCCGACTGAACAGCGTCAACTAGTTCACAACACAAAGAAAGTGCGTACGACATATCCCATGTAGCTGAATAATACTTGTCCCCATGTGCGTCTAAGGAGTATCGAATCTCGATATCCTTGTCACCCAGATGAGGAACGAGACTCACAAACACCCGAAAAAATACAACACCCCTATATTGAAACGGATCATCCGGAGGATTTGATTTACTCTTACTCGGTCTGATCCCTCCAATAACACACACGGAATGGTTTAACTGCTCCACAATTTCAATACCAGAACCGCCTTTCCGCGCCACATACCCAAGGAATTGCTTAATCTCTTGAGCACGTTCCACCTGTCTATCGCGCGGGCTCTGTATTCGTGGCAAACCTTCAGGATGAAAAACTCGTCGGAAAAACTTCCGAAAAAAAAGTGTGTCATATAGAAATACAGCAACCCCAACCAATACAGCAATGATCTTCCACGTTTCCATATACATCCCTCCCAAAAGAACACTACAGTATACCTATATAAAAAGTCAATATATTCCAACTATCCTACTGTCATTTTCCATCAAAGCCACCGGCGTACATTATGGAGCTCAATAGAATGGCCAGAACAACAGAAGAGATAGATATTGATCTGTAAGCAAACAAAGAAGCACAAACAGCAGACATTGAAGCAGAAGCCACTCTCCAACAGGAAAAGGCTGATGCTGTACAAGAAGCCGCCGACGAAGCCCGTGAAAAAGCAGACGAGGCTGAGAAATAGAGAAAAAAGGAAATAAGAACGGTGCACCCAACAGGGTGCACCGTATTTTTATTCAAAAAATACCTCGGTCCCTCTGGGGCGAGGATCGACGGAACGGACTTTTTTATATATGAAAAAACCGGCGAGCCCCTTTATGGGAATCGCCGGCTGGTTGTGGAGAAATAAAAGATTAGCGAGCTCCGGCGCGTGCGTCTTCGTACGCCATCGCATATGTTTCAGCGATAAACGCTTTGAGATCTGAGATAATCCATTCCGTAATGAATCAGGACAGTTGTATCATTCTTGTATGGCGAAAAAACCAAAATTGAAGTTAGTCGATAGATTAGAAATCAAGATCTTGTTAGACAAAGGGTATGGATAC
>CAIQCQ010000016.1 GCA_903870365.1 uncultured bacterium
AGTTGTTGATATCATCAACAACAAACCAAGAAAGATTCTTGGATACAAAACAGCTCTGGAAGTATCCAGAGCAAATGGTATTATGAAGAGTATTATCAGTCGTAATTCTACGACTGTCCTGATTGAGGGGTGAATTTAGGTGTTCCATATTAAGTTCACTATACCACCAAAATAGGCTTTTACCAGAGCTAAATAATCCTTACCTCAAATACTTCCTCTTCTTCAACCTCTCCGGCAGCAAATCCTCTTTTGTATATTTCTCATAATCTTTCCCATAATCCAGCTCCTTCATCAGCTTTGTCACTGGGTTACGGATAGACAGAGGGATCGGCAAGTTACCATATGCTTTGACGTCTTTCATGGCTTCGAGGTAGGCATCATAGGCCGAGCGATCCTTCTTGGCCTGAGCCAGGTAGACCACACCATGTGCCAAGTTTTCTGCGCACTCGGGCAAGCCGATAGTCTCCACCGCACGAAAGACGGCGTTCGCCACCACCAGCGCCGTCGGCTGAGCCAGGCCAATGTCTTCGCTGGCAAAGATAACCATGCGTCGAGCAATGAACTTGGGGTCTTCACCCGCATCAATCATCCGACACATATAGTAGAGGGCGGCGTCCGGCTGACTGGCCCGCATGCTTTTGATAAAGGCACTGATGGTGTTGTAGTGCTCCTCACCTTTCTTGTCGTAGCGGAGAAACTTGGACTGTAATGTTTCGGTCAAGTTGGCCACGGTGACCTGTCCGTACAAATGGAGTGTGGCATCGAGCATAGCGATGGCTTGGCGCGCATCACCGTTGGCCATACCGATGAGCCAGTCTTTGGCCGTGGCGTCGATTTTTACCCGCTCACTTTTTTCCACACGACCAATGATGGCTTTGATATCAGTGCTCGCAAGTTCGTTCAACACAAACACTCGGCAACGCGACAGGAGTGGTGAGATGACTTCAAAGCTTGGGTTTTCTGTGGTCGCACCAATGAGGGTCAACTCGCCAGACTCGACATATGGGAGGAGGAAATCTTGTTGGCTTTTGTTGAAACGATGGATCTCGTCCAAGAATAGGATGGTCGGATGACTGTCCGCAGTTTTGTTTTTCTTTTTTTCCAGAACGATTTGTCGAATGTCGTCTTTGCCCGATGACACCGCCGAGAGTTCATGAAAGTCTGCATCGAGCGCCTGAGCGTAGATGCGCGCCAGTGTCGTCTTGCCCACACCCGGTGGACCCCACAGGATAAAAGAAAAGAGGTGTTTTTTCTCCACCGCAATACGCAACGGCTTGCCCGTGCCGACCAAATGTTCCTGTCCGATAAATTCTTTCAAATTTTTCGGACGTATGCGTGATGCCAGTGGTTCGTTGTTATCTACCATCCCCGCATTCTACTCCTATCCACGGGTGGTGCCAACGCGAAAAATGTGTAGGTTTTTAGGGGTAAAATAGCGGCCAAATTACTTGACAAAATATATAAAGCATGATAGCATATAGGTAGAGGATTGAACATGAACAAATTATACGTAGTAATGCTTGCAGTACTTTTCGCCACCATGGCTTTTGCACAAAATGCGGAAGTGGTGGTGGATACGGCTGGGGTAGTTCCTGTCGTGAAAGTCACTTCCCCTGCCTTTGAGGGGATGTGCAAGAGCTTCGTTGAGAAGCTCGGTGGAGCAAATGGGTCCGAAAAGATTTCGTTTGAGCCACCGAGCGGAACGCCGAGCTACGAAAACGTAGTAGAGACATGGACCATCAGCAATGGCCTGAAGGAGGTCCGAGTGAAAGCTTCGGAACTCCCGATATTAAAAAAGCTCCACGGAGCTACCGCGAGAAACATCATGTTAGGTAGTTGCTACCTTCGTAGCAACTATTTCTTCAGGACGTCAGACATCGTCCTTGTGACAATGTCTGACAAAGACGCGGAAGAAGTCGCTGCGGCGCTACGCTAGCAACCAACTGTCCTGTCCTCCACAACGATGTATGTTGTGGAGGGTGGGCAGTTTTTTTATTAGCGACGTAGAGCGAGTGAAATAAATATGTAATCATATTTATTTCCGAGCCGAGGAGACTAATATAGGGTTGTTACCCTTTATTTAAGAAATAGTTTTTCGATTTTTGATAAGGAGGATGATGAAATAAATGATGGAGAATATAGAAGATAAACCAAGTGCCCAACCAGCTCTATCATAACAAATGAGTCCAGAACAAATAGGAGGAATTTGTGTGAGTACCACAGAAACTATTACAATAAAAATTATAATTACTGACAAAACTTGTTTTGGTTGAATATTTTTTAAAAAATTACACAAGAATAAAAGAATAGTTAGAGGAAGTAACATCCAAAATAAAGGTTGCACAAATTTAATTCCAATATCATAAACACAATTATTACCGAAACAAAAATAAGATAAATTAACAAACCAAAAAATCACTACCAATAAACCAAAAAAAATAGTGGGTAAAATAAAATTTCTTTTCATATTAGTTTAAATTATCTAACAATTGGTTAATCATTGTCAACATGGTTTGAATCTCATCAGTAGTCAGCTTGTGATGTCTCAGTCCCCTATCATCTCTATCCATACCTTTCAATCTGTTTTGGTCTTTCCGGCTCAAAGACTTTGCAAAGTCACTCGCTTGTAGCTTTGCTCGTGCCACCTTCCCCTTTTGTACCAATAGAATAATAGTATCAATCCGACTCTCCAGATTTTTCTTTGTCTGTCTGTCCATGGTAAAGCCATCAACAGTCTTTTTTAAAATCTGTAAAAATAAAACGGGATCAAAATTTTGATTTGGAGTGACTACAAAGTCAGTCGTACCGTCCCCCGTCAGGTCCAGGGCTAGTTGTGGAGTCTGGGTTGCCTGATTGACCGTCACTGTGGCCTGGGTCTGTGGTGTGACCGGTAAATCAACAAAAGATGCAGTAGTGGCTGATCCACTCGGGGTGACTGTCTGATAATCAAAGGTAAAGGCACCAGTGTCCGTACCTTGGAGAATGACTTTTTGAACACTACCTTGTGGTGCAGTGACATATTTACCCTCACCAAATTCATAATAGCCAGAGTTCGGAATATTTTCTTGGACAGTACAGGTATCTGGTGTCGGACAGAGCTTGCCCGTAAAGTCACCAGCACTGTCATAGACACCAATAGTCACAGGGGAATGCACTGACAAACGAAGGCGATTTTGTGTATCCACTGGAGTGGTGGTGCTCATATATACAGAGCTGGTAGTGGTAGCTTGTTGAACAATACTCTGTATGAAATCAATAATTGACTGATTTTCAAGAATATTTTTATGTTGTTCTTGTGGTAATTTTTTATGATCATTATTATACAGATCTAAATTCACCCACCATTTCTCCCCACTCATCGCCAAAGCACTTGGTGTGACCACAGTCTTGTCGCCATCGGCCGTAAAGACCGGGACTTCATCAAGTAAATATTTACCTGTGCAACCAGCATCCAAAATAGTATTACACAGGTCATTGGCCTGATACTGAAACCCTGCAATGGTGTCCAATCCCCAACCAGCGATCTGCACCACACGGATAGTGGCCGGCACAGTCATGGTGTCGATAGCACTGTGTAAACTTTCCGCCGTAGCCAGCAAGCCAGACACACCGACACCAGGCTTCAATGTATCTGTACCCACCAGACCACTCCGCTGATCTGTGCCGAGGATAAAATTTTTCTCACCAACATACGTACTAATAGCTGTGGTATATGTCGTCACATCTTTGCTCATGTATGGATCAGCTGCATTTGGTACAAACGATACCACTGGATAGCTCACGTATTTAAAATATTCTGCCGATGGCAACAGGCCATAGGCACTGGGCATGTTCTCAGCCAAAGTTCGTGCAGTGGCAGTATCTAACAATGACAAAAAACTAATATGCAATGGATTGATATCCTGATCATATCCATGCAGTAGTGCCGGTACGGCAGTCGGTGTACCCCATTGTGGCGCAGCGACGAGGACGACCACATCAATATGATCGATCAGATTATTTCTCCCCGCTGTTTTATCATCTTCAAGTTTTTTTAATAATGCTTTTGCCAACAAGCCACCATTACTGTGTGCAACGATAGTGACCTTGCCACTCTTTGACGATGCCAGGAGCTTTTGCAATGTGCCCACCAACGATGTGGTCGTGCCCTGATACGGCGTACCATTGTCCACAATGTCCTGAACACCCTGTCGCCAGTCATATGCATATGGTTGCCACGCAGCGATCTTGCCACCACTCACCAAGCCATCCATCATATCCGAAAAACTTTTATATATATTTTGATCAAGCACTCCACCCGGAGAAATGTTTGAAGTTTTGATAATATCCCGAGTATAGACAGGATTCACCGATATGCCATTACTATTTAAATACAAATCCACACCATCCACACTTATGTTTGGCTCCCACAGTTGATCTTCGCAATTGAGCGGACACTTACTCGGTGTTTGCATATATAGTCGGCTGGACTCGATCCCCGGCAAAAACAAGACATTTGAATCCCCCGTCAGTGCCAGTGATGTACTACTGGCATAGTTTGCACTACCATCACCGTCGGCTAAATTATCCCAAGTCACACCATTATCCAACGTCACAAATGCTGGACCAGCGCCGAGGGTCGGCCATTCTGTATCTGTAGGGTTGTATGATCTATCACAACGATAACTATCCCAATCACCACACAGGTTTATGATCATTGGTGGCGTGCCATATATTCCTGTGGTATCTTTGATACCCAAATATATTGGATCAACACTTGAAACCAACCATTGATTGAGATTAAACGTCGTAAACGATGCCACACCGCCGACACACCCGACGCGTTGTATGACGTTTCCAAACATTGCATTTGGGTTATCTAATGTTATTTGATGCCGAAAAATATACATCGAAGCATTGGTACTGCTGGCACTGCACGGCACTTGTATAGCGGGTACATCACCAGACGAGGAAATAACTGCAGACAAACCGGTGGTTACATCAGCATAGACAGTCTGTGTAGTGAGAGAAAAGAAAAAGAGGACTATATAAAAAATATAGTAACCAAAAAACCTCGTGTGAGATTTTTGAAAGTTCATTAATTAAAATAATATCAAAAAAATAATTGTGCATGTATACAATTATCCACAGATGGTGAAATGAATACACATACACTATCTAAAAAAGAAAAACCTCTCCCCTGGCCATATTCCTCACACAGTAGTACCATCTGAAATATGAAAAATCACTTCTCTCTTCTCGATGCCCTACGATTCTTCGCAGCCTTTTGGGTCATGAACTTTCACTTTTTGTTCAATCAAACAGGAGATTTGGAGTGGTACAGATACGGAAATCTGGGGGTTCAACTCTTTTTTATCATCAGTGGTTTTGTCATCGTCCAGTCCTTAGACGGCAAAAGTATCCAGGAATTTGCCACCAATCGTTTCTTGCGTCTCTTCCCTCTTTTTTGGATTCTTTGCACGTCCACCTACATTATCACCTTGGTTATACCAAACACCGCAACTGTACTTTTTTCTGAATATTTGCGCAGCATGACTATGTTTGGGGATTTGTTTAATGGCATCGTCGGCTATACCAGACTGATCGATCCGTCGTACTGGACCTTGACCATAGAATTACTTTTTTACATTGGCATTGGGATATTCACCTATGTGTATACTGATAAAAAAATCCGCTATTTTTTTAGTGTCTGGCTGGTGATAAGTGCCACAGCATTTCTGCTCAGTATTGACCACAATTTTTATGTAAAATTATTGCTTGTGGCATATGCTCCGTATTTTGTTTTTGGTGGAGCACTAGCCCTGATAACTATGCGGCAAGCGGCGACCCTGTTTGAAAAATATATTGATTGGTCGCTGCTCTTTGTCAGTGCGGCCTTTGCTACATATATTCACCCTCGAGCACTAGAGCCATACTATGTCACCAACCCATATGATGAACAGATCATCACAGGATTACTCATTGTATTTTTTATTACTGTTCCACTGTTAGTGTACATATCGAGATACGTAAAAAATCCACGAGTCATCCGTACTCTCAGTATACTCGGGGGGATGACCTATCCCCTTTACCTACTCCACCAACGGATCGGCAATGCCGTCATGAATTTTGTGATGTCCCACTACAACAAAATTTCCTGGTCTCATCTCTCTATCGGTTTTGAAGTGGTTATTATATGTATCGCATACTGGGTGTATGTATGGGATGTGCAGTTGAGAAAGTGGTTACGAGGAAAATTTTTGAGAGGTTAAATATTGAATTATATACTTGTACTTGTCGCAATAGTTGCCTTTGCTCGGAGACCAGAGATAATACTTGTAATAGCCGCCTGCTGTTTATTGGAAATGATTTGCTGTTTGATCTGAGCACTCAAGACTTTTAGAGTTGGAATAGCGATGGTCGAACTAGCGGCTTTTTGTGAAGCACTGTACTGAGCATAGAACTGCGCTATTTCGTCATTGTTAGTAGTGATGGAGTTCACGTCTATGTGTTGCAACAAATATGTTTGCTCAGCAAGTTGCTGAGTGATGTTGGCTCGAAGCTGAGCATCTGTCATATTGTTTTTTGCCAAATCAGCCGCAAGCTGGGTCGCTCCACCTTCCTGAGTCACCATGGCTTGATATTGCGTGTCGACTTGTGTTGAACTAGCTGTTATTCCAGCAGCTTTTACTTCTTGACTGAGAAGTTCGTTGTTTATCAAGGTATCCAAAACTTGTTCTTTCACCTGAGCAAGTTGACTTGGATTTGTCGTGACATCAGTACCCTGTGTTTTGTATGAAGCTATAGCCGCAGCAAGCTGTGTGTCATAGGTCGCTTTTGGAATATCCACACCATTCACCGTTGCGACACTTGGGGATGTAATAGGGAGATTAGTTGTCTTACTTTTGCCAAAAACAAAATATCCGGCAACCAACAAAATCACTATAACAACAACCGCTATCCACATCATTTTTTTACTACCATTTGTGCTTTTATTTTCGTTGTCCATATATTTTTATTTACTGAGCAAAAATTTTAATAATGTATATTTCACAAATAATATAGTAAATACTTTAATTTATCAAATTGAGGGTAGTGGGTTCTGCGGGAATCGTCCTGGCGCAGAGCTGTACCCACGGCTCTGCTTACGGTCCAGCAAAAAATCCGCTAACGCGGATTTGTTTGTCGAGCTGATTAGACGGGATTGGAATCAGCTTATTAAAGAAATGTATAGATGGAGAGTGTTTGGGGTAGATTTGGCAAATAAATAAATCTGTAAAATAGGTCTATTTACAAGGTTTTTACGACACGAATTATACTTGACAAGTACATATTAAGTGTGCTATCATATACTTAGAACATGGGATGGCCCCGGAGATACTTCTGGACGCTAAACCATGTAAATTCAAAAAGGATGGACTAGCATGAACGCTACCCTCGGACAGACACGAAAGCTCATTGAAGTAACTGATAACGCCAACCTGACACTGGAGGACATGAAGTACCTTCTCGAGGAAGGCCTCTACACGGATTTGCTCAAGTTCGTCGGAAACTCTGTATTGCGTCAAAACCGTAATGCGAAGGAAATCCGGCAGGCAGTGCAGAAGATCTTCGGACTCTTCTCATTGTTCGCTACTCCGGCCGAACAACTCGCGATGTTCATGGAAATCAACCGCAAGGAAAAACTCGGGTTCACTCCAGATCATTTCGATTTTCTTGACTCGACCCCGAATGGAGAAGCACTTGGTGGTCTGGTAGTCTGGACTCTCGAGGCAACCCTCGATACTCCGGAGAACACCTTCGAGAAAGTGCGAAGCTTGATGAGGTCGCCAGGTGGTCAACGTGGTGACTGGGAAGATGAGGTTCCATCGAGTTGTCGCATTGCCGGTATTGCTCCGGGTTGTGAGTGGCATCCGATGATGCTTCGCTGGGTCAAGATTGACCTCGGTGCCGATCTGGGAAAGACAGCGGCCGCAGGTACTTGTCCGCTGAGCGCTCATATCGGTCCCATGTGGCAGGCTGTCTACTCGCCGAACTGGTTCGCCAGCATCGGTAGTCGCTTTGAAGGCATGGACATCCCGGAAGTATCCCTTCCTGGGTTCCGGATCCATTACAGCGATGAAGGGGGCGTACCGCACCTCGAACCCTCACGGATTCGTCAACATACGGTCGCAAAATCGTATACGAACTCCGGGCGCGGCAAGGCAGCACTCGCTCGATACGTGTAATCAGTTACAAGCCTAACCAGCTTTAAAAAGGTTTAAGCCGAGCAATCCTTCGGGAAAGCTCGGCTCCTGTACTGGGTTCACAAACGAAAGTTTGTTGACCGAGATTCAGGAGTAGTTCTTTAAAAAATACATACGAGTACAGTACACATTCCATAAGCAACACTTGTGAATTGCGTACTGTACCCGTATTACTACGGCGACAGTTGCCTAAACCAAGGTTTAGGTACATACAAAGGAAACGAAAGTATGTATAGATTACCGTATCGTGCAATGTGTTCCCGCGAGACTAACCGTCTACCGGTGACCGAGATTCAGAAGAAGTTGGGGAATAACATTCCCAACATTGAGAATGGCCGCGCCGCAAGCGAAGAACTGACCGATCCAAAGTACTTCGTGTACTACGGATACCCTCACGAGTTCGGCGTTATTGATCAGTCCAATCCGTTTTACGGCAACCGGTTCATGCTGGTTGAAGTGAACGGGCTCAAGGAGACTATCCTCGACAAAGGCGAGGCTGATGGAATCTCACGGCACAGCGGTCGTGGATACATCAAATTTTACGGGCGCGGACAGAGGACCGGTTTGTTCTCGTACTATTGCACGAGTCCCGAAGCAATGTAACGTTTTCGTTACAACCTCACCACCGAAAGGCATCACCGCTTTTCTGGGGTGAGGTTTTTCTTTTGTATGGACGGATTTTGACAGGAATCTCTCCTCCGAAATTTTCTCGCCGTCGCTCGGAAATTTCGGAGGAGAGATTGCCGACACGAGCCACTGCTCGCGTGGCCGGTAATCTGTTCGAGTCCTGGGGCAGACAGGCTTCGTCCGCAACTCAAAATTTTCCGTCGAAAATTTTGGTCGTGTCCGCGACTCGCGACCCGTTCTACTGAACGGGTGCCCCGCTCCGTCTTTCGAGTCCTGCCGTGGAAGTACAGGTCATCGACCTCGATTTTTTCTCGCCGTCGCTCGAAAAAATCTGGTCACCAGATTGCCGACACGAGCTACTGCTCGCGTAGCCGGCAATCTGTTCGAGTCCTGTACGGTCCAGCAAAAAATCCGCTAACGCGGATTTGTTTGTGGACCGTACAGGACTCGAACCTGCCACCCCCTCATTGCAAATGAGGTGCTCTACCAGATGAGCTAACGGCCCAACGTAATTTATCTTAATTGATCATTCCTACCACCTCAAGGCCATACCTACCAAAACACCTAACGGCCCAACATTACATTAAAACTAACGCTACATTAAGAATATCTATCTAAACCTCATTTGGCAAATGAGTGTCACAAGTATTTTTCTGGTGAAAAATCTCCTGACCACATCTCGGACCGTCGTCCTCCGATCTTGCGCTTGGATCCTTATTCCAAGCTCACTCCACCAGATGAGCTAACGGCCCAACGTAATTTAATTTTTACTGTCTATTTATACCATCAAAAGCTCATACCTACCAAAACACCTCACGGCCCAACGAAATTAGGTACTTAAAACTTCCAGAACTCCAACCCTCATAGAATACCAAAAAGTAACAAAAAAACCAAGTATTATTAGACCATACATCCTGTATACTTATACTATGCATATTCATCTACATCTTAAAAAGAAACATCAGAAAACTGCTGCATTTGTGGGTATCGCAAGTATAGTGATTATATTTATCAGTATTCTTATAATCCACTTCCCCACCCCACAGAAAAAGATCACCTTGATCGCTCTTGGTGACATCATGCTCGGTCGACATGTGGCCGAGCTGATGGATCAAGGAGTCGATCCATTTCAATACATTCGTTTTGACAACGGACATTTTCCAAAACAAATTTCAACCACCAGCGACTTTGTCATGGCAAACCTTGAAGGACCAATCACCACCGCTGACCTCTGCCAAGACAAGGCCTATTCATTCAAATTTGCACCATCCACTGCGACACTATTAAAAAATCGTGGTATTACTGCAGTGAGTGACGCCAACAATCACTCACAAGACTGTTATATCAAAGGTTTTCGTGACACTCAAAACTATCTCCAAAAAGCTGGTGTCATACACTTTGGTGGCTTTGTACTGAAAGATATGGCAACGGAAACAGTGATTAATGGTGTTCATATTGCACTAGTTGGATTAGATATGACTCTCTCTCCTCCACCAAGCAACGACGTGTATACTCTCATTAAGACACTCAAGACCCGTAACACATATGTTATCGTCAATATCCATTGGGGGAACGAATACTCACCAACAGCAAATGCACAACAAATTATGGTCGCTCACCGTCTCATCGACAATGGTGTGGATGTGGTCGTCGGCGGACACCCGCATGTCGTCGAGCCGATAGAAATATACAAAGGTAAAACTATCTTCTACTCCCTTGGTAATTTTATCTTTGATCAAACTGATCCTGATGCAAAAGTGGGAATACTAGTGTCGGTGACTCTATCACCCGATGGGACACAAACATACAAAACATATCCGTATCATATCAACCATAGCCAGCCAAAGTTGGACAAGTAATATATTAATATATAGTATGTTTACTTTTTGAAAAATGTCAGATAGAGTAACCTCAGACAAAGGAGTCTCATGCCCACAACGACAGCAGTTCGTGAAGACATCAAGTCAACGGAAGGTATCATTCGAAAAATTCTTCGCGAAGGAGGGATGATCAATCCGGATATCATCGACCCTAGGCAGATCAGTAGGTTTGCCAAGTTTGTCGTCAGTATCAACGAGGATACCGGTGCTACAAATCTTGATGAATCAAGGTTTCGTATCATAATCCAAAATAATGAAGCGGCGAAGGAACTATGGAAACATCTCAGCGAAATCTAAAAAAAAGACCGGGCGTCACACCCCGGTCTTTCTGTTATCTCAGTGCCAAAGTCAATACATGATCAAGAAAATACGGCATGGTTGTCCCCCCAGCTGCCAGGGCTTTTGGCAAGAGTGATTGGTCGGTCAAACCTGGCAAACTATTTGTTTCTAAAATATACACACCTCGTTTTGGTGAGACAATAAAATCAGAGCGTGAATAGTGACGCAAGCCCAAAACTTTGTGGGCACGACGAGCATAGTCTTCAATCATTTTTTTCTCTGCTTGAGAAAAATTTCCTGGACAGACTTCTTCTGCCTGACCACCATATTTTTCATCATAATTAAATATATTTTGTTGTGTACGGATTTCTACTGGTAATAATGCATGCAGTACCTCACCACGCAACCCTTCGACGACACCGCAGGTCGCTTCTTTGCCAGTAATGTATTCCTCGACTACCACGGACGGACTGTGCTCACGAGCTCGCTCTACAGCCTCTACAAGCTCTCCTAGACTACTGACCAATGCGACACCGACAGATGATCCTGCGGAGGAGGGTTTGACGATAGCCGGCATGACAAAGGTTTGAAACAATGTGTGCGCTCGCTCGTGGACATCATCAGTACTACGGATGACCACATACTGTGGAGTTTTGAGGTGATGAGACACAAAAATTTCCTTGGCCATGTGTTTGTTCATCCCAACTGATGAGGCGAATGACTTTGAGCCAGTAAAGGGTACCGCATGCGTCTGTAAAATTTGCTGGACCTGACCATCCTCGCCATAGGTTCCATGCAAACCATTCCAGACCACATCCACTTGAGACAAGACACTGCTTGGAGACTTTGGCATACCGCCAAGATGCCAGATACCAGATTTGTCGATCAAGACGTCGAGACCATGATACTTATCTGGCAAGTGTTTCAAGACTGATGCACCGGTCTGTAATGACACATCATATTCAGACGACGGTCCACCGCGAAGGACGGCGACACGAATTTTAGAAGTGAGGGACATAGGAAAATTATATCATAATTAAGAATTAAGAATTAAGAATTAAGAATTAAGAATTAAGAATTAAGAATTAAGAATTAAGAATTAAGAATTAAGAATTA
>CAIQCQ010000017.1 GCA_903870365.1 uncultured bacterium
AAAACCAGCACCAAAGAAGGTCGCTCCAAAGGCAAAAGCAAAGGCAGTCAAGACTCCAGGAAAGAAGAAGTAAGAAACAAAAGAAAATTTTTTCTAATAAAAAACCACTCTCAAACGAGACTGGTTTTTTATGTGTATGTCTACTTGCTTTTTTTAAATAACTATGATATGTATGTACCTGGTATAGGTCGAAAGACCTTAGTGATCTTTGACAAAACAAAGAGAAAAAGAGGGATCTTTTTGGCCAAAATTACTCCAACCACACTATCTTAGTAGTATCATCTTCATATTTTTTCATTCATATCCGGGCTGCTTATGCAGTCCACCGCGGAAATCGACCGGTCCATAGGACCATGTAGTCAGACAAAACATTCCCTCGAGGGGGAGAAAGAGAGAAAAGAAATGTTACAGAGATTGTTGGTGTTGGCTCTGATTTGTTTTGGAGCCATGGGTTCCGTTGATGACGGTGATATCACTCTCATCATGGAAAAAGGATCCAGTCCCATAGCAACGATGCTTGGGGCGGGGTGTGATATCGGATGGGCAGGGCCCATGCTCAGAGCTAGTGGTCTTGAGAAAAAGGATAAAAACACCCTACCGCCGGGAACAAAAATTGTTCTCCCGCGTGGGTGTAAGGGCAAGGTATCGTCTGAAGAAATCGCCCTGACCAATCAGCTTTTTGCTGAGATGGCTGGTGGTGGTAAAACTAGCGTGGCTTCAACCTACACTCGCACCCAGGTCCAGGTCAAGTCGACTTTTGGTTCAGCAACTCCTCGTGTGAATGAGGAAGTTACTGGACTCAAAGGTGAGTTGGCAGCAGTAAAAACTGCCAACGCTATCCTGAGTAAAACCGTTCACGAACTTCAGTTGAAGTCGGCAACACAGCCAGACTCAGAGGCTGCCGTAGCTCTAAGAGAGTTGCGAACGAAATACGAAACATTGGACCAGCTGTTCAACAAAATAAAAACACCTTCTGAACGGGAAGGCGAACTCAAACAGAGTTTGGCGTACCAAGTCTCGCAGACAGATCTATATCGTGTCTTAACGTATAGTATTCCCGTCACGATCTTTGTGATCACTGGCGCGGGGTATTTCTTCTGGTTCCGATCGCGGTATCATGTGGTGAGTAAAGAACATTGTGTAGTAGCTTCCGTATATACACACGGTGTGTACGAAAAGGGAAAGGAAGAACCTTTTAAAAAAGTTCGTTACTTTAAAAATCATGCTGGGATTGTTAGTGGCATGGTGTTAAAGGTTTTTTACCATTTTCCTGGAACAAACAGTGACCACCCAAAAAAATATCGGAGCGAACGAGTTTTGGAAGGTATCAGGAACGACTTTCCAGAGGAGGATTTTTTGCCTGTCGAGGAAGGGCCAATTGAAATGATGGCGGCTCATCCGTCTGTCGTACAGGATTTCATTACTCGTCAGAAAGGGATGGTTGTGAATATTCTTGGTGCTTCACAGAAACTTCTGAAGCGAGTATCTCGTCGCCGGGATGTTGAAGGAAAGGGAGAAAAAAAGTGGTGCTTGACAGCGAGCATCCTGAGAAACACGGGGCTGTTCGAGAGATGGCACACTAAGTTAGTATTTAGAAATTTCTCTTTGTTTTGAAAAACTATACACTCTAGCAGGATGCGATTCTATAGAGAGACCTCTCGCGAGGAAACTTAGTGGAAGATTAAAAATTTTACCACTTTGTATAGACAATAATAAAAACGATTAGGATTTTCCTGGGACCCTGCAGAGTTTTGCACGGGTCCTTTTGTTTTCAAAAGTATAGTTTTTTGCATATTGTATGGTTTGGTATAAGATGGTGCCAGGAGGATGTATGGACGAACTTTTTCAAGAGATGATGGGAGTAGATTCGAAGATCGCTCTGGAATTTTTTTATGGTGAGCTTGGGGAGATGTATGGGCTTCGTTCGTATGATAAGGATCAAGAACTCTCGTATGTGGCTAGCGTTTTGGCTCATTACGCGCAAACATCTCGGTCTGATGGTACATTATCTGTTCCACTGGCAGACAGTCTTTCGGATGTCTTTGATCTGGTTATTATGCAGGAATTCGAAACGAAAGATCCAGATATACTTGAAATTAGTGGTTCACACGTTCTTTTACTTGCTGGATTTTTTCGGCAACAGATGTCTCGGCGGCATAATGTAAAGTGGTATGACCAGATTGGTCAGTCACTATACTTTGATGCCGCGAGGTACTGTCCCGATAGACGTAAACGATTACTTTTTGAACAGATCAGTGATTCTTTCCCTGAGTGGACGGGTATCTGTAGTACTTTACAAAAAAGATTCTGGGAGAATCGTTTTTTGCTCAGATTGGGTTAATGACTGAAAGGACCTGGAGTTACACACTCCAGGTCCTGTTTTTTTTGATATACTATATACACAACAATTTCATGTCTCAATTTCATAAAAAAATCACGGAGATTTTCAAAAGTATCGGTCCAGGGGTAGTCACTGGTGCAGCAGATGATGACCCATCGGGTATTGCCACGTATTCGCAGACAGGCTCACAATTTGGTTACAGACAACTGTGGACCGTTGTCCTATTGTTGCCGTTCCTTACTGCCACACAGGAGGTCTGTGCGCGGATTGGGGCGGTGACAGGACAAGGTATTGCTGCGGTGGTCAAGGCACACTATAGCAGGGTAATACTTTATGGAGTGGTGGCTTTGGTTGTTGTTGCTAATACCATTAATATTGGAGCAGATTTGGGCGCCATGGCTGCTGCCACACATTTGGTATTACCGATCAGTGTGCCTGTATTAACAATCTTTTTTACGGCCATTATTTTGTTATTAGAAATATTTATTTCCTACAAAAAGTACGTGAAGTTTCTCAAATGGCTGGCTGTGTCACTGCTCGCGTACCCAATCACTTTGTTTTTGGTCAAGGAACCATGGGGGACGTTACTCCAAGCCACCTTTATCCCTCATATTGAATTAAATTTTGCATTCCTCTTTATCATCACGGGTGTATTTGGTACTACTATTTCTCCGTATATGTTTTTCTGGGAAGCTTCAGAGGAAGTCGAAGAGGAACATGAAAAACATTTGATCAAACAAGGTAAGCCACAGCTGACCCCAGCTTTTTTGAGATCACTGCGGATCGACAATTTTATGGGTATGATGTCCTCACAGATTGCTACCTGGTGTATTATCGTGGTGGCTGCCACTGTGCTCAATACAAATGGTATTACTAACATCGCCACAGCAGCAGATGCAGCACGAGCTCTGGAACCATTGGTACACACCTTTCCATATGCAGGGTTCCTCACCAAACTTATTTTTGCCACAGGTGTGGTTGGACTTGGCTTACTGGCTGTGCCAGTACTCTCTGCCTCTGCGTCATATGCAGTAGCTGAAATATTTGACTGGAAGGAAAGCCTCAGTTTGAAACTGAAAAAAGCTCAAGGGTTTTATGCTGTTATTACAGCTGCGACAGTGGTTGGCTTATTGATTAATTTTATTGGTATTGATCCAATCAAAGCATTGGTGTACACAGCTGTGTTTAACGGTGTGGCTGCTGTGCCACTAATTTTTATCATTGCTCAGATTGCCAGAAACAAAAAAATTATGGGTGAGTATACTAGTGGCACCTTGTCACATGTCTTAGTGTGGGGGACTTTTGCAATTATGGGAGCGACCGCAGTGACGATGTTTTTTGTTATCGGACGGTAGGTGAGAGTTTATTGCAGTTTACATACCGCTTTGAGTTCATTAATGTCGTCTGTACTTAAGGTCAGCTTTGTACCTTGGTTTACTGGATTCATAATTGATTGGGGGTTTGTATTGTGTTCCAAGCCCATTGCATGTCCGAGTTCGTGGGCGAGTACACGTATCAAATCGGTTTGATTTTCAAATTGATAAATGTTGATCCGTTTACCTGCATTATCATATACGTACACACCTTCTTCAAATTCTGTACCAGACAAACCATCTGTGTTGATAGTGTGCACATCAGTGTTGATATGACTGACGAGAAGGTTGTAATTATCAATAAACGTATTAATCTGTTTTGCCAGTGCGTTGAGTTGTTGCTCTTTTTGAGTGAGGACATTACGTTGAACTATGAGATTATTTTGTTCTGTTTGTAATGTTGCATATTCTTGTTTTGATGCGCCACCATGAGTATTTGAATACTGGACTTTGTTTGTGTAGGTATTTTGAGCTTGTGTAAACTGTTGCACCTGGTCATTATATTGTTGCTCGAGGTTTTGATATTGTGTTTGTAGTGTTGTGTACTGTTGTTTGACCGAAGCGGCGGTGTTAGAAGTATTGTTGATGTTTTGATTGAGTGTTTGTTCTGTCTGAGTGGTTTGCTGGCGTGTATCGTATACCAGATTGATAGTCAAAGCAGCCTTTGGGTCATAGATAAATATTTTTTTATCAATCACTTGTTCCCAAATAGCACTTGCTTGGGTAATGTCTTGTTGAAAGGCTTGGCTCGAGACGCCGAATTTTGGATCAATGGAGCCGAGTTTGTAATGAATGGGTGTTTTACACGGATTGTTTTGAATAGAGAGATGATAGTCAAAGAAACCAATATATACAATGAGACCAAAAAGAAATATACCGATGATGTTTTTTTGAGTGGGGGACATGTGTATAAGTATATCGTGGTGGGTACAATTTGGGTATTACCAGTACAGAAAAACCTTCACACTAGTGTGAAGGTTTTTCTGTTACAAAATGGTAAGTCTGCTCCGGCGGCAGGGATCGAACCTGCGACCAATCGATTAACAGTCGATTGCTCTACCGCTGAGCTACACCGGAGCTCACGTACCATTTTTGTGGATATTCTCCTGTGAGTATCCGAACAAAATAATACCCGAAAAGGGTCTAAATCGCAAATTATGGATATTTAGTTTGTGTAAAATAAGCAGAGGAGACTTGTAAAAAGGCCGATTCCAAGCTATTGAACCATTACGATTTATTGACAAAAATATATTTTTGTGTACTATAGAAAATAGAAAGGATAATTCCAATGGCACATCACAACAAAAGATGGAACGGTAAACTAGGGGGTAGTCACCAAACCGTTATAGAAGCAGCCTGGCGTTTTCTTCCGGACATAATTCGAAGCGAATCAATAGAAAAGATATACCCTGGATATATCAGTAGTAAAAAAAGCTCAAGCGGAAGAAATTCACTCAAGATAATTAATGATAAAGGGTTTCTGCTACTCTCTGTGAGAGGAGCATCGGCTCATCAAGAAATCAGGGTATTTAGTAAAAATATTGATGAAGCAAAAAAAGTTATCGCCAAAGTAGCAGAAGAAGCTGGATTCCACGTTTCGTACGGAAGTAGAAATGAACAGTAGTTCTTTTTCGGGCGAGGTCACCACGACTCGCCTTCCATCAAAGTTTTCTTTACGAAGAATATTTTGATGGGAGTAAAATCCGTAGTTCTTTGAGGAGAGAAATGAAATATAAAATCGTGCTTTTAGTCGTTGTCTTTTTGGTAATCGTATTTGGTTGGCAGTATGTAGCCAATCGAACTGTCGGTGTCACCGTTGAAACAATCCAGCCAGCAGTTAAATCGCTGAACTGGAATGCTGATCTTAATCAGCTCATCGTGGACGCCCGCGGAATCGAAACGCAGTTTCCGAATCAAGTAGTACTGACCGAAGATGTGATCAAGGAATGCGAGCGTATGAAGACTTTGTTTACGGAGTCATTTAAACCTCCGTTCCAAGGTTCGATTGACGTGATCCTTCAGGTTCATCGGCTTTCATCGGGAGAACCGCCTCCACCAGGAGTTGATCCTGCCCGAAGCCAAGAACTGATCTCTGGGATATTGACTGCGAATAAATATGATCTGGTCACTATCGAAGGGTCGGGGTTCAATGGGTACTCCAATGAATCGGCGGCCATGGATATTCTCGCTCGGCTAAAGTACGAACCAAGTTCGCCGCTTTACACGAGATTGCTCCAGCAAGGCATCGATCCAACATCGTATTTCAGAGCTTTACCATTTGTGACTAAAATGATTGACGGTATGGTCGCAGGTGGTGGAGATTCTGTTTTGAAGTCGTGGATGGAGTTGGAGTCAAAAACCTCAACTCACTTCATGGCTGGAGAGTCGGTTCCTTTTTCAGTATTCGTAGGAAGGTTCATTATGAGGGAAATCAACACTCCCCAGAGGGATCTTCTGATCGAGCATATTCAAACAGTGCGTAACGACTTTGTCGTCGCGCAAACGATCACGGATATGCGCGAGGGTAATGCGGGGCGAGGAGCCATCATTTTTGGCTTCATGCACGAAGAAGGTCTCAAACATCTTCTCTCGGCGCTTGGTGTTAACGGCAAGATGTACAACGCGACAGGTATGCGTAAGTAGTTTGGATAGGTTTGTCAGCCGAGCATTCCCACGGGTTTGCTCGGCTCTAGTACTCAGATCTACAATCGAAAGATTGTAATATGAGGTCTGGAAAGGAGTTCTTTACATGACATACATAGGCATTACAATGAGGTCCTTGATACTCATCATCGTATGGGGAGTAATCTTCTTTGGGAGTTTCGAGTATGGCAAGCACAAAGAAGCTGTTGGTTATTCGAGAGGAGTACAAACGAGCCTCGGACAGCCAGTCTTCTACTCTGAACTTCCCATTGGTCACTACACCGTCGTCGATATCATCATTCATACACAAGGCTTGGGTAAAACCGCCATTGTTGTTGACAGTGATCATCCATACCCGACAATTTCGGGAATGCCACGAGAAGAAACATTTCGATTCGTTCGCCTTCTTCCTGAAGAAATGCGGGTTGGATCGAAGTTTGAAGCTTTGAAGAAGTAAAAGATTTTTGGGCGACAGAATATCGTCGTCCTTCCATCAAAGTTTTCTTTACGAAGAATGTTTTGATGGGAGTAAAAACTGTAGTTCTTTGTTAAAACTAGTCATTCTGGGAACCAGAGCTAGTATTGGAGGTTCGTATGAGATATTTGATTACTTTTTTCGTTCTGGTTTCCGCGCTGTTCGCACAGGACACCAGAGACATGAAGCGTTCGAGTGCGCAGCAACTTCAATTTCGCGATTCGTACATCATGCCAATCCTGTCCGCTGTTATGGACAAGAAACTTCCTTACACGGAAATCAATGATCGTGTGAAGAAGCAAGATGAACTCATCGCTCAGCATTTCGCAGGTAAAAAGATTCACATCACTTTGCGGGGATTCTATTCTCCTCTCTCACCACAAATTCGTATGGCGTCTGGTATAGAGGCTAACGGCGATCCTGGTGTAGTTGTATATATGCCCGCCATCATGGATCAGTTCGAATCATCTTCGTTTGAATGTTCGTTTATACGGACAATTATCCATGAGCGCGATCATCTGACCGAAATGACACATAGTGTAACGCGCATTGATTTGGAGAACGAAATACACATTCACGCTCTGACCGCAGAGTTTGTCCTGATTCCTCTCATTGGGAAATACAGGAAAACATGTTCATTAAATGACCTTGGTCACTACACTGCGTGGATCAAGTCAGGTCGGAATGAGAAAAATCCGATCTGGAGAAATCATATGAAAGTATTGTACGGACCCACGTTGGATTTCAAGTGAATATTGCTGGGAAGTCCAACACTAAATTCCACATCACCGCCCGTAACGCGAAATCCGCAGTTGTTGGGCGGATTTTTGTTATATGAAAAGACACCGATTTCGCGGTGTCTTTGTATGAAAATATCGGCCTGAAAGAATAATATGAAATGTATGAAAGGCCGATGTTTGAAAGAACAAATTTCTTGAGTTTTTCATCAACATATACAAGGCCATAACAGTTTTAATGTCCGGCCAAGTTGTCTCGCGAGAGATCTCTCCACAGGATATTATCCCAATAGAGTGTATACGAAGTTTTAAAACAAAGAGAAATAAAGAGTCGGGGACTTGTGATCCAGTTACGTGACTAGGACGTTGTCCTTACCTCGAGAGACATAATCTCTCGTTTCCATGCCAATGTCGGGATAGTTCTTGACGATATGATCCCACAATCTATCTATCCGTACTTCATCGCCAGTTCCATCTTTTCTGCACCTTGGTTTTACAGTCTTGAAGTGAATGAAATCTTTGCCTTTGCGGACATTAAATTCCTTCTTTGTGACAAAACAAAACCGTTTCAACCACAAAAAATACCACAAGACCCACATAATACTACTGACGAGAAATCCTCCGGCCCCTGCTCCAAGCAGCAGACGAGTGTTATTTCCTTCCGCACGCGCCGGCTGGGATACAACATCACTCTGTTTTTTGATGGGTGTGAGATCAGGTTGAGTGTTTACAGCCTGCGTGTTTGGGGGGTTAGTGTTGGTTTCTTGAACTTCAGCAACTGCGTATTCTTGTCCATGTTCATGAGCAAGGATTTTCATTGTAGCGAGTGCAATCTCGTTGTTAGGTTTGCCATGACAGACGCCCTTTGGTAGCGTCACGCGGGTGTTTGGTCGAAGAAAATGTAACTTTTTCTCCTCAATATTGTTCTGATTCATCACTTCCGAGAGCCACAGTGTGGAGCAATGCATGCGACGCATTGCTCCAAGGAGTGTGTGACTGGGTTTGAGCTTGATCGTTGTGTTTGCCTTGGCGTTCGTGAGAAAAACGAAGACCAAGACGAAAATAGTACAGACTCTTTTAAGCGTGTTCATACACTTCCTTTCTTTTTTGCGATTCATTCCACGGTATGGCCCATTTTGGTAGATCCGGAAGGGTACCTCCGTTATGTTTCGCAATTTTCTCCCGCAACTCCAGCGGCGTCATCTTGAATCTTTCTTTGAACCACGTGATACTCTCTGTACAGACATACAGCTGCCTCCAAATAGTAGCGAGCTCCTCCGGCATCGCAACGTCAGTTTCTTTGTTGTTGACCGTACACCTTACAGTGATCATTTTGGGGGAAGGTACTTCGTTTCGTCCATTACCATTGTGGTTCAATGGACCAGAAGGTATCGCTTCTGACTCGGCAAGACCAGCCGGAGAAACGACACTACGATTATCAAATCCGCTTGGAACGTTACCATCAGGACCCTCCTTGGCAACGAACATGGAAAAAACCCATTTACGCTCGTCTCCGGGTTCTTCGACAAATCCAAGAATAGTTTCGAAATCAGGATCTTTGGAGCTTCTCTCCATGGAGTCGGTAATGATACTGAGAATCTTATCGTGCCTTTCCATGTCCAGTTTTCCGTGAATCCATTGCATGTTTTTGATTGCTCGTCTGGCAATGCGCTCATCCTGGTACGGATTGTTGAGAAGTTCCTGAGCGATAAGCTCGGGATTCTCTTCTTTTTCCGAGGTGATGTTGCAAATACCAAATTGAACAAATCTTCCATGTTTAAGCATGTTCCAGTAATCCATCGGGTCTATATTCATATCCCCAACAGATAGACTGATTTCCTGAAGAGCAAGCATCACCGGTGAAAGACAAAGGTCGTTGATCTCCCTCCATCCCTCACGATAGCTTCTCCTTAAATCACGAATTTTGTCGTTCTCCACTTGAGCTGTCGGACATATCGAAAGTAGTTTACGATATGTTACGGAAGCTCGTAGAAGTTTTGCTGCGCCCTCGTTCTTTCGTGGCATCGTCACAATTGCCAGTGGCGGTCGATCAGGATTATGATCGGCTGCTAATTGGGCAATCACGGGCATTGCTCCCGAACCAGTTCCTTTGCCAGCGCCTCCAATGATTGTGACTATGTCCACTTTGTTAAGAAAAGCTTTGACCCTTTCAATGGCTTCGTCTCCAATCAAAGCTCCGACATCCGGATCACCACCGGCTCCCATACCGGTTTCTCCGATCTCTACAATGTCCAGACGCTGATGCTCGTCCCTCAGATCAATCCACTTTCTCAAATTTTGCATGTCTCTGTCCGGACCGAGTCCTTTTCCTGTCCGAAAGTGGTGATCAAGCTGAGCCAGATCTGTGTTCAATACCATGACATGTAAGTGCTTGTTTTCTTGTTCAGGTAGTGAATTAAGAAAACTTTGGGCATTGTTCGTCCCACAACCACCAACAGCAATAAGTCCAGATTCTACCGATTTCCGTTTCGCTTTTGTTCTTTCGTCGATCATTTCTCCTCCTATCTATTTTTGCAACTAAAGTTTCTGTATTCATTTACAAATTGAACATTCGCAAACTGTGGTTTTTTGTGAAGACTTGTGATTGCCGTCTGGATGTTTTTTTTGAGGTTCACCCAGTCGTCACTCTCGTCAAGATTACCAATGTTCACGATAAAAGTGACTTCAATCACGATGAATACGCGGAAGCCATCACGGCACCAGATTTTTTTCGTCTCGTGGTGTATAAAAAGCTTCTTTTCTGCTTGAAGGGTCGAAGAGCTGTCAAAACACATACGCAAGATACCTTTGATTGCATCGTCTAGCTCTTCGTTGAGCTGATCTTTTTTTAATAAACTAAGCATCTGACTCCTTTCTCTTTGTTTTGTCAATGATCTCAATGGCATTCTCTGACCTAGAAGCCGAATAAGCTTATTATTTATTTCATATTCACGTAAAATTACATAATTTACATATGGACAGATACTACATGTGACACTTTTTTGGTCTGTATACTATGTATACAGGACTTTTACTCAGTAAAAAACGATTATGCCCACCAAACATGGATGTAAGCATATCGAGATATATTCGGCGTATAGTGTACAAGAGGTGGTGTATAATTAAATATATTAAACTAATCATAACTATATGAAAATACAAATTCGGGGTTTACATACGACGTTAACTCCTGCTTTCGAAGCGTATGTTGAAAAACGATTGTCTACTCTCTCCAAGTTTGTTAAAGATGATGTGCTTTGTGAAGTCGAATTAGCTAAAACAACAGAACATCATCGACAAGGAGATATTTTTAAAGCAGAAGCTACTATTGATGTTGAAAAAGATCAGGTCTACGCAGTTTCCGAAAAACCCGATCTGTATCAAGCTGTTGATGAATTACGAGATGAACTTGAACGAATATTATCATCACGTAAGGAAAAAAAGATCACATTGTTTCGCCGTGGATCACAAAAAATAAAAGATATGTTGAAGGGAATACAACCAATTGAATCATTTAAAAAGTGGCGAGGGTAATGTACCGTTGCCCGTAGATATCCACAGAATTTTTAGGAAAAAATGTATACACCATATACTATTAGTGCATGGAAATTGGTCAACTTAAACAAAAAGCCAGTTCGTTTACGTCTATTTTTACTGTTATCTGTATGATTGTGACTGTCGGACTTCTTTTTGTTATGCAAAAAAGCACTGCCGCAGCTAACAACATCAATGCAAAAAATTCTGATGCCAATTGGCAAAGCTATTTAGATTAAATACTTATTTTATATTTTCAGATTTCTCTTGAAATCTTCGTACTTCATTTCTTTTTTGCCTTCGGGAATGATTTTAGTGATGATGAGGGAGTCGTTTTCAATATGGGCCTCAGTGACAATGATACGGGTCTTTATATCTCCATGCTCAAGAAAAAAATATGCTTTTGGCCAAACATTATAGGCTCGGATTTTACGAAGATTTATTTCAGCAGAATCATCAAGGTTAAGTAGTCCATCTTCTTTTGTTATTTTGTTACAAAAAGTTGCCGCTGCGTGATCCTGTACGGTACCTTTAATTTCTCCAGAAAGCCAACCGGGGATGACTTGAGCGAGCATCGTGCCGCCCTGGTGACCAAGGATGTTTTCCAGTGTATTAAAGTATTCTGGCCACTGCATGGTCTGTGTTTTTTCCTGAGCGAGAACTGGTCCATGATCCATGTCAGCATCAATAAGCATAATACTGACACCTGTTTCATCCTCAGTCATGGTGGCACTCTCTACAGGACTAGCTCCACGGAGTTTGGGGAGGAGTGATGGGTGAACATTGAGGACGCCGTGTGTCGGTATATCAATAATAGTTTGAGGAATAATTTTACCGTATGCGGCCACGATAAAGAGATCAAAGGGTTTGTTTGAAAGATGCTTAATTTGATCAGTGATACCTGTCGACTTTTCTTCTTTTAATGTTTTTGGTTGGAAGACAGTGATACCTCGTTTTTCCGCCCAGACTTTGGTTGATGGGGGAGTTAGGATCATTTTTCTCCCAGCTGGTTTATCTTCGGTAGTTATCACTACACTTGGGACAAAGCCAGCAGTCTCAAGCTCGTCCAATATGATAGTGGAAAATTCAGAAGTACCAAAAAATATGAAGTTAGGGTTTGTATTCATTGATTAAAATGTAAATCCAAATGATTTAATGTCAAAAATTTCACCTTTATATGTTTGTATTGGGTTTTTCTGGGATTATTTCCTCTAAATTTTTTGCAGTGTCGATAAATAGTATACCATCGAGGTGATCGACTTCATGTTGAAAAACTTGGGCAAGAAGTCCTGATGCGCCAAGGGTAAACTTTTTTCCATGTTCATCATAAGCCTTGACCGTGGTTTTTGTTGACCGTGGCACAAGACCATACAGCCAGCGGACAGACAAACACCCTTCTTCTACCATCTTTTTTTCTTTTGATAATTTGGTAATCTCTGGATTGATGAAAATCATATCTTGAAACTTTTGCTTTGTACCTGTCTCATCGGCTGGTGTAGTCTTAGTCATTTCAAAGACACGATGAGAGACCACAAAAATGCGCAATGACACACCAATCTGTGGGGCAGCAATAGCCACACCGTCTTCTTCTTTTTCTAATGCAGACTTCATATCCACCAAGATTTTTTTGAGCTGTATTGATCCAAACTCTTTGAAGTCAACCATCTTGGCTATTTCTCGGAGTACGGGATTTTCTTTTTGGACAATTTTTGGCATGTAGAATTTATAGCATAATTTAAGGGTATTGTGAATGATTTAAATCTATGACAGACACCAAATCAATATGTAGTATTTGTAAATATGAGTAACATTTTTATCCACATCTTTTCCACAATTTTCTTTACAAGTATTAAATTAATATTAAACTGTATATCTATGGTGTTCGGTATTATTTACCAATTTAACTAAAAATTATGATCAATGTACATGACATATTTATATGTAAACCAGGCCAAGCCTCAAAAGTGGCAAAAATGTTTAAAGAATCTATGGCTGATAGTCCGGGGTTTATTGCAATAATGACTGATATGACCGGTCAGTATCATCGAGTAATCATGATAGCCTCGTATGACAGCTTAGCTGAATACGAGAAAAGTTTTGAGCTGTATAAAAATCCTACCAAGAAAATGAAAGAATCTATGGCGAAGATGGACGGGCTTCATAATATGTATGTCAGTGGTTCACGAGAGATTTATAAGGTCTGGTAACACATTATTAACAATATTTACTAAACTACAAAAAATATGAACAATACAAATCCAGTGGTACATTTTGAAATGGGATACTTTGATCGCGAGCGTATGAAAGAGTTTTATGAAGAAACTTTTGGTTGGAAGATGAAGCAAATGGGTGCGGAAATGGGTAATTATGTAGTTGCTCAAACAACTCAAACTGATGATAAGGGGATGGTGCAAACACCAGGTACGATTAATGGTGGCTTTTATAAGAAAGAAGACAGTCCACTCTCCCATGCACCATCTATAGTGATATCTGTTCCAAATATCAGGATGGCAATGAAAGCGGTGCAAGAAAACGGTGGTATGGTTCTCGGTGCAATGAACGTATCTGGTGGTAAAACCATGGAACCAATGATGATACCTGGTGTTGGTTTTTGGATATCCGCACAAGATACTGAAAAAAACCGATTTAGCTTATTGCAACCAGTTATGTAGACTGCTTGTAATGTGTGATCAATACTTTTTACAACAAACTATCTGGATCAATTTTAATCGTAAATTGTGGTGATAGAGAGCGAAGTTTTTGTGTAAGTACAACATCTGGCCACACACCATATGGCAACATGAGTAGACCATGTACCACATATTTTCTTCCCGCACCGGGATGAAAGGCTTCAAAAATACTAAGATCGTATTGTTTTTCATTGGAGTTTTCGACAGACAATGTCGCCAAATCAGCTTTTAGTTCTTCCATTTTTGCTCGCACTTCAATTTTTGGTCCCTCCAAACTTATTTTTATAAACGTGTGAAATGGTGGATAGCCATATTTTTTACGTTCAGCTATTTCCTCGTGGTAAAAATCTGCCAAATTTCCCTTAAGACCATAATCAAAAACCACTTCATCTGGTCGGCGTGTTTGAACAATCACTGTACGCTCGGCTATTCCACGGAGAGCAAGGATGACATTCATTATTTTTTCTTTGATGCGCCAATCAGGAATACTAAAGAAGGAATCAAGTGATACCACACCAGCATAACCAATGTTTTGTTTAATGTATGGTATAGCCATCTCTGTACCGAGGAGAATACTTCCAGGAGTTTCCATAAATTTTTGAGCCAGTTTTTCTGCTTGAAGATATGTTTTGACATGATCTTTATCCATAATAAAAACTTCACTATCAGGAAACTTTTTTTTAATTTCTTTTTCAACAGTTTCAATACCGATACCAAGGGTAGTGAGCTTCCAACTATTACAGCGTTTACAAAGAACATCAGACGGTTGCTTGGTGCCACATTTTTGACAGATAAAAATATTTACATCTTGGCCTTGAACATTTTTTCTGCCGTACAACACTACTGGTGCTTCACATACATTACATGACACAGTATCACCACAGTCTGCACAAACAGTCAGTGGCGATAGTCCTTTGCGAGAACAAAAAAGAAATACATTATCATTATTTTCTTTGGCTTCAATAATCATGTTTACAAGTGCCGTACCAATAATTTCAAATTCTTTTTTACTCTGTTCTTTTGGTGTACGCATATCTGAGAGAATACAATCTGCTCGACTCAATACTCGATATTTGAGTGGTGTCAGTGCCGCAATTTGGTTTTCTTTTTCTCGCCAGATAGTTTCCACACGAAGAGCAGTATCTCCAAAGACTACGCGCCAATGCATTTTTTTAGCCAGTAGTTCTGCCACCATACGAAAATCGAGAAATGGGCGAGCTGGTTGCGTATAACCCCTCGAACTTTCATTTTCAATAATAACTGTATGTATGTCTGCACGAGGAATACAAAAGAAATATCCAGTAGCAATAATAAAAACAGGGTGCTCTGTTTCCAAAATCTTTTTCCACACTGCCACGATGTCTTTTGTTGTCAGCCCATTGTGGAGAACAAATGTGTATTGCTCAATACCTTTATGAAGTGAATCTTTGGCGATCTTTATCTCTTCACGGCTTGGGAGGCATAGAAAAACACTTTGTCGTTTGGCAAATTCTTCACGGATGGTACTACGGTATGTACTGTATCGTTCATCAATACTGGCCTGGACAGCCACAACATCACCCCGTACCGAGGTTTCAATGGTAGTCTTTGGTGGATCTTGCCCGAGATCATCTGTAACATTATTAGACTCTAGTATCGCTTTTGGTATGAGTACAGATAAGACGCTACCTGTAGTGGTAGCGTAGTAATCAGCAATGACTTGCGCAGATTCAACAAATTCAGGCAAAAGAAATTTTTTTGCTTTGATTGATTCCATCTTCTTGATGCCGTACGGTAAGTTTTTTATTTCAGATTTTTGTAGTTCAGCACGACCGACAGACACGACGATACCAGAAATTTTTTTATTACGAAGAGGGATACTGACTATAGAACCGACGGGTGGTTTTTCTGAAGAAAAATATGTCAGTGTCTCTTTGCCAATAGCTCGAGCAATGGGAATGATAGTAATCAAATTCATGTTAGGAATAATAACATGAATTTGAAATCCAAATTTCAAATCTCAAATGTCAAAAAATCCTTTACTTTATAGACTTTAGACTTTAAGGACTTTATAGACTATCATGTAGTCATGAGCTTTTTCTCTAAAAAACTTGGTATTGATCTTGGTACTGCCAACACACTGGTCTATGTTCCTGGCCGTGGCATTGTGTTGAATGAACCATCCGTGGTGGCTGTCTCTGAAGAAGACAACAAAATTTTGGCTATTGGTCTGGAAGCAAAACATATGATTGGTCGTACGCCAGACGCCATCATTGCTTATCGTCCTATGAAAGACGGTGTTATTTCTGATTATCGCGTCACAGAAGCTATGCTTCGATATTATATAGACAAAGCACTCGGTAAATGGAATTTTTTCAAACCAGATGTGTTGGTCTCTGTACCGGCTGGGGTGACATCAACTGAACGTCGCGCCGTCATCGAGGCAGCGGTCAAAGCTGGTGCTCGTAACGCGTATGTGGTCAAAGAGCCTATCTTGGCCGCTATTGGTGCGGGTATTCCTATTCACGAACCAATGGGACATATGATTGTTGATATCGGTGGAGGTACCACTGACGTGGCAGTGATTTCCCTTGGCGGTATAGTATCATCGACATCAGTTAAATGTGCTGGCAATCGACTCGATCAAAGTATTGCCGACTATATTAAAAAAACATTCAACCTAGCGATTGGGGACAAAATGGCTGAGGATATTAAGATAAAGATTGGTTCAGCAATTCCACTTGATGAAGAATTGGTTATGACAGTCAAAGGACGTGATTTTATCTCAGGTCTTCCACGTAGTGTGGAGTTACGAACAAACGAAATCGTCAAAGCAATTTCCAAAGATTTACGTGAAGTTGTTGCAGCAATTAAGTTTGTTTTGCAAGAAACTCCACCAGAATTATCCTCTGACATTATTGATCGCGGTATTATTATGACCGGCGGGTCATCACAGTTGCGAAACTTGCCAGAACTTGTCTTTCGACGTGTTGGGGTCAAGGCAGTCTTGGCCAAGGATGCCTTGTATTGTGTGGTGAAGGGGACAGGCATTGCGCTTGAACATTTGGATACTTATAAGAAATCAATTATTGCTAAACGATAGTTGATTTCTTATAGCAGCTCGGGTCTTTTTGTTTGATTTCGTTGTCAGAAACAGAAAAAATAATCCTCATCGTATACTCGATACGCCTCGGATTCTTTTTTCGTTTCTTCCTAGAACTGAAACAAAAATCCACCGAGATTCGTGACTTATTGTTTAGTTTTCAAATCAAAAGACATGAATAAAATAACTATTCTTGGCGGAACTGCATCGGGGAAAACCACACTTGCAAACAAACTTGGAGACAGGCTGCATATTCCTATTACACATCTTGATAAAATATTTTGGAAAGAAAAAGGAGGTATAAGACAAGATGCTTTTGTCATAGAACTCGATCAGATTATGAAATCAGACAGATGGATTATAGAAGGCAGTATGCACAGATCAAAAACACTGCATATGCGTCTGGATCAAGCCGATACAATTATTTTTTATGATATTCCTTTGTGTGTGGCATTATGGAGACAAACAAAACGATTTTTTAAGTACTATAATAAGGTGCGACCAGATATGGGTGGTGACAATATACAAAAGTATCCATTTACATGGAAAGAAATTCAACATATGCGTAACCAGCCAATGAACGAACTGTATTCAAAAATATTGGCGCACAAAGATTCTAAAAAAATAGTTATTATTAAAAACAATAATGATGAACGCGCCTTTTTACAGTCATTAAAATGATAAAAATTAAATGAAAATTCGAAATTCAAAATTAGAAATTAACCCGGATAACCTCCATCATGGCTATCTGATCGTGGGAGACAGAGAGGGTAGTAAAAATACCTTGATGCAATTTTTGGCAGATGAATTGGACGTGACTATGGTTGGTAACCCTGATTTTTCTTTTTCAGAATACAATACAGTAGGTATTGATGAGGCTCGGGCATTGGCAGAGGTACAAGGGAGGATGGGGTTTGGAGGAGAAGGCAATAGTCACAAGGCACCAGGCACAAGTTATGGAAAAAAGGTCTTTGTCATTAGTACAAATATTATTACCGATGAGGCGCAGAACGCACTACTAAAAGTATTCGAGGAACCGACTGCGGGTACACATTTTTTTATACTAGTATCACAAAACACATTTTTACCAACGTTTCTTTCACGACTCGTATTGATACAAGCACAGGATGTAAAACAAGAAACAAGTGAAGTACTACGTATACCGATTGCTGAGCGATTGGCCATGGTCACCAAACTAGCAGGGGAAATTAGTGATGAAAAAAAAGTAAAACAAGATGCAATTGATTTAGTTAATCAGATTGAACGAGAACTATTAGAAGACGGTGGCGTTGAAAAACATGCCGAGGCTCTGCGAGAGTGTGCCTTTGCTCGTACTGCTTTGTTTTCTCGTGGAGCGATGATTAAGATGGTATTGGAAAATCTTATACTCCAGATTTGACTCCTCGGGTTTTTTCTCTGTCATCCTCGCGAAGGCGTGAGTGCGGGCTGGGACCCACACGCAAGATCGGAGCGCGACGGCGCGAGATGGGCCCTGCAGACTTTTCAACAGAAAAGTACTGTGGGGGATCCAGGATTAATTCTCTGGATTCCCGTCTGCACGGGAATGACGGGGAGGATATAAAAAACTGGGCGAGGAGTCAGATTGACTCCTCGCCCAGCGGGAAATGAAACTATGTGCATGTACTGAGAGCTTCTTCCAACAACTCTTCAGACAAATCTTCAGTTACCGGCATGTTTGTGGTAAGTCTCGTCCAAAACCTACCCCCGATTTTGTATGCAAGAGTGTGCGCTTCTCCAGATATTGCGTAGGCCGGCTGGTTTTCAAAACTTTCCGGATCGTGTTCATTGGTTGTGAAGATCTCCAAAATGCGAACACTGTCGCCCATTTCCTGTAGAGTTTTTTCCGCCAATGCTTTTGTTACATGGCGTGCAACCACATTTTCTTTGGAAATGAGTAACCACCCAACAAACAGCCCCTCTTCAGCAAGAACCCTTATTATCTTTGCCATTATTTGTACATCCTCCACGACATTTTCTATCATATTTCATCCTATATATCAAACATGCACGCCGTGACATTCATCGGTCGGTGCGTTATCATGTACTCATATGGCATACAATTTTACCCAAACAAAAGAAGAGATTGAAAAAACCACAACGTGGCTCCGTGGTGAATTTTCTGGCATTCGTACTGGTCGGGCAAGTCCATCCATACTGGATTCTGTCAAAGTAGACGCATACGGTTCTGATGTTCCCATTAACCAAGTCGCCAGTGTATCTGTCGAAGATGCTCGGATGATACGTATCACTCCGTGGGACATGTCACAGGCAAAAGCTATTGAGAAAGGTATTATGCTGGCTGATCTTGGTCTCTCCGTCACTGTCGATGACAAAGGCGTACGAGTTGTGTTTCCTGAACTGACTGGTGAGCGCCGTGTGGCATTGATGAAGATAGCAAAAACAAAACTCGAAGAAGCTCGAGTGGCTATCCGTGGTGAACGAGAACGAACACTCAAAGATATTGAGAAACAAGAAAAAGACGCGGAAATATCTGAGGATGACAAGTTTCGCTTAAAAACTGAACTACAAAAAATTGTGGATGAAGCATCCGCAAGTTTTGAAACACTTTTTACTAAAAAGGAGAAAGAGATTTCAGAATAAATTTCTAATTGACCTAATTTCTAAAAAATGACCCAACTCCAATTCTCAATTGGGATTTAGACATTGGGATTTATTTAGAAATTAGTACTTAGAAATTAGGAATTAAAAAATATATACAATCACTATCCATAACTTATCATGCTGACTGCAATACTATTTATACTAATTCTGGCAGTTTTAATCTTGGTTCACGAACTCGGGCATTTTGTGACAGCGAAACTTTTTGCTATCAAAGTAGACGAATTTGGTCTTGGTTTTCCACCACGTCTTTTTGGTAAAAAAGTAGGGGAGACGACATACACATTAAACGCCATACCACTCGGTGGGTTTGTGAAGATATTTGGTGAAGATGGGGATGAGGAAGACAGTAGTCATGAGGCAATAGGCACCAGAGAAAACAAGAGAAGTTTTGCTCACAAACCAAACTGGGTCAAAGCAATCATTCTTGTTGCAGGTATCACCATGAACATCATTTTTGGATATATACTGATATCTATTGGTTTTATGATTGGCCTACCGATCTCTGCCGATTCACCCGATTATACTCCTGGTACAAAAACAGCTTTAGTTATTACCTCTGTCTTGCCGGACTCTCCAGCAGACAAAGCAGGCCTCATCGGGGGAGATGTTATCATCGATGCTAGTGCTGGTAAAAACACTCCAGTCACTCTTTCGCCAGATTCTGTCGCTGCCCTTATTGAAAAAAGTCAGACTCCCGTAGTCATTACATACCAAAGAGGTGAGTCAGCTCCACGAAAGGCCACTATCACCCCATCAGACTCCATTGTGTCTGATCGGCACGCTATTGGTATTACCATGGATATGGTGGGTATTCTTAAATTATCAATCATCCCTGCGTTTATCCAAGGAGCAAAAACATCTGCCCAACTAATCGAAGGTATTGTCGTGGGTTTATGGAGTTTCTTTGGACAACTATTTACTGGACAGTCACATTTGTCACAAGTATCTGGACCGATTGGTATTGCCAAAGTGGTCGGTCAAGCCCGCTCGATTGGTTTTGTGTATGTGTTGTCACTCGTCGCCCTCATCTCATTTAACCTGGCAGTGATCAACCTCGTCCCGATACCAGCGCTTGATGGTGGTCGACTATTTTTTATCGTTATTGAAATTATTTCTCGAAAAAAGATTTCAGCAAAAGCTCAGCAAATTGCGGGGGGTATTAGTTTTGCACTGTTGATCATCTTAATGATAGTGATATCTATTCATGATGTATGGGGAATACTTTAGGATTGAACGAGGAATTATGAAGTACGATGTATGAATAAGAGAAGAAAAAACCCTTATATATAAGGGTTTTTTGGAATCCACAGAAAATGCTTGACATATTTTTTGATACGTGCTAAGCTATTCTCTGGGTGGAGGTTCAGCCGGCAGTGATGTCGACCAGGACGCTCCTAATATTGGGTAGTAAACAATCATTGGCGCGTGTTTTTCGGGTAGCGGATACCGTTCACCCAATTTCGCGCCGATTGACACAAAACGGCCTCGCTCCTTTGCAAGGGAGAAGGTCGTCAAAACCTGCGATATTGGCAAATGTGCTCATGACACCATGCTAGTCGCAGGAATAAGCCGGTCGATCCGCTCCATTGTTTTTTAAGGAGCAACCGGCGCTAAGGCGGAGCGCACCAGGCGACAGGAAACTGTTCTCGCAAGGTGATTCGTCCGCAAGAGGTTGGCCGGTGGGGATCCTTCGGGATTCCCACCAGGCCAGCAATTGATGTTGATATACACAAGCAGTAAGCCGGGGCGCTTTCTTCACAGAAAGAGCTCCGGTATTTTTTATACAAAGCTATTGACAATAGTTCCAGGATAGAACATTATGCTCTCCAGACCTTAGGAATTTGAATTTCCTGAGGCGCCGATCTTCCAGTGTGAGGACTAGCACGTGTAGGTCCAGAGGATGATCACTCTCGGTGGTTGGCGGCGTTGCCCTCTCCTCCCCCTTCAAAAACGGCTACAGCCACCAGAGTCAACCGATATCAGGAACCCACTGACGGGGTTCCTGCTATCGGTTGGGAAATATAGTTTACTCACCGACGACCTT
>CAIQCQ010000018.1 GCA_903870365.1 uncultured bacterium
GTTTAATATATATATATGTGTTTAATTCTACTCGTATTTCCGCACATTTAATTGTATAGAATTATATACCGCACGCAGGAACCGGATGCAGCTCGCTCGTCTAGTATGGCAAATGATGCCGAATCGAAATACGATCGCGAAGAGGTTCTATTATTATTCAACATCGCAACGACCATCATGTCCGGAACCTGATTTTCTCTTTTGACAGAATGTTCCCGAACTAGAACTGCCCGCGCATCTTAACGTTAGTGGTGAGGCAGCCATTTTTAGTGCACCTCGTTTTGGTTCTTTCATCAACGTGGTCGATGCGGAAGATCTAGACGTGCCCAAACCTGCTCCAATCTTTGAGTTTGTTGATCACGACAGATCTAGAGTGTCGGTGCCTATTATTTTGCCACAGTCCATTCCAGAGTCCCAATCACGGGTGCGTCAAATTCTGGAACTAACCGCATTCCAATGGCATGTCAAGATTGGGATTTTGTTTATATGTGTGTGTCTGGCGGCAACAACAAGTCATATGGGGGTTTCGTTTAATACAATGAACTTTCTCCTTGAAGTTCTCGTATATCTCTTCTCCATTTTCGGCATTGATGGATGGTTTCCGAAAAATATGAGGGCTTTGCAAAGGATGATCGGTGTGGAAGACAAATTACAACTAGCAGAGACATATTTGATCTGTTGTCCGAAATGCGGGACCGTCCGAACTTTTGATGAATGTATAATACGTGGTGTTCCCGACAGAGTACTGACGTGCAGCACGCGCATTCGTCCGTCGTCAAGCAGATATGAGGAGACCATATGCAAGTCACCTCTACTGGTCCCGGTCGTAACTCACAAACTGGCTGGTGGACATACCAAAATCAAATACATGCCTTTTACTTCGGCAAAGTACAATTATCCTGGTCTTGTTTTGCAGCTAAGGAATATACTGAAACGTCCCGAAGTCAATGCAGTACTTTTTCGTTTCTTGGTATTATTATTATACGTAATGAGTATTTATGTTTTCTCTCCGTGGCAGGTTTTTTGGCATCATCTTGGCAGGAAAATTCCAGAGGGATGGTTGGCCGACGTCTATGACGGGACGTGGTGGCTGAAGCGTCAAACAGAAAAGGTGCCCCTAGCTAAAGGAGGCTGTCTCGAAGAAACGTGGTTTTCTACACAAGGACTACATACCTGTGCATTGACCATCAATACTGATGGATTTCAAGTATTCGAACACACACCCTACACGTAAGTTATATACAGAAATTATTTTCACCCTCCACGTGTGCACGTAAGTCATTTTCACCAGCATGGTGATTTTTCGATAAAAAATCGAGAATTGTCTGATTTTTACTTTTCGATAGAAAAGTCACTTTCTTACCGCTCTAACGACACAAGATGCCCATGATCCAATAGATTTATCTAGTGCAAAGTGTCAGCACTTTATTTGTTGGGCGGCCTTGGAATGTGTCATTTTGACTAAAAACAAGCATGGTGATTTTTCGATAATTGTCTGACTTTTACATTTCGATAGAAAAGTCCCTTTCTTACCGCTCCAACGAAAAAAGATGCCCATGACCCAATAGATTTATCTTGTTCAAAGTGTCAGCACTTTATTTTGCCGGTCTGCCTTGATATGCGTTATTTTGACTAAA
>CAIQCQ010000019.1 GCA_903870365.1 uncultured bacterium
ACCAAGAAAGATTCTTGGATACAAAACAGCTCTGGAAGTATCCAGAGCAAATGGTATTATGAAGAGTATTATCAGTCGTAATTCTACGACTGTCCTGATTGAGGGGTGAATTTAGGTATACTGTTCTTGTATATTATATACCTATTTAAATAATTTGTCAAGTAGTTTTTACACAAAACAAAAAGCCCCTGATGGGACTTCTTTACGGACTTTATAAGAGCAGGAGTACCTCTCATATTTTGTCTTCGCTCGGACGATATGAATATGAGTACATATTCATCCGATCCTCACTCGCCAAAATAGAATTTCGACTTTACGGACTATTTTACTCCCTCTTTTTTAAAGGGAAAACCAAGATGAGTGAGAAAAGCCTTTGTCTCCTTTGTATCTTTTACATTAGTCACCACAGTCACTGCCAAACCAAAGACGTCTTTCAAATCTTCATCACCACATTCTGGGAAAATAGTGTTCTCACGGATACCCATCGTAAAGTTACCCATTTCATCAACACCTGAGGTTGAAATACCACGGAAGTCTTTTGTTCGAGGTAATGCAATATGGATCAAACGGTCAAGGAAATCGTACATGCGCTGCCCACGAAGTGTGATCTGGATACCGACTGGATCACCCTGACGAACTTTGAACGCTGCCACAGACTGCTTTGCGCCTTTTGTCACTGGCTTTTGACCGGTAATCTTTGCGAGTCGATCAAGCGCGACCTCAATCTTCTTTTTATCCTTGAATGAACCGACACCAGAAGAGACAATAACCTTTTGAATACGAGGTGCCTGCATTTTGTTTGTATAACCAAAATCCTTCTTCATCAAGTCGTACGTTTTTTTTATTTTGTCTTGTATAGTTTCCATATAAATAGAGTTACAGATTAGATAGCGTTGCCAGATTTCTTTGCAATACGAACTTTTTTACCATCAATGACCTTCTTACCCACACGAGTTCGTTTACCATTACCATCAACAAGCATCACATTTGAAACATGAACCGGTGCTGATTTTTCAACGATTTGACCTTTTTCTCCTGATCGTCGAGGTCTCTGATGAACCTTTTTAATATTGATACCGCCAATCAAAACCTTATCCATAGCAGGATATGCGCGTTCAACAACACCAGACTTACCTTTGTCTTTACCAGTTGTTACTATTACTTTGTCGCCTTTCTTTATGTTCATTTGTTTGTATATGTTTACCGCGAACTTTCACAATTTGGCCAAGACCGCGTATAAAATGTGGAAAAGTTTCGGAGCCTGCCTGAGTGTGCAGGTGACGAAGCTTTTTCACATTTTAGACGATGGGATTGGTCATATTTGGAAGTTCTAAATTAACTGTCACCTACACTACTTCAGGGGCTAAGGAGATAATCTTCTGATACCCTGCCTCAGCAAGTTCTCGTGGAATCGGTCCAAAGACACGACCAGCGGTTGGATCTTTTTTCACTTTATCAACAAGCACTACTGCATTTTCATCAAAACGAATGTATGATCCATCCTTTCGACGAAATGCTGCTTTTGAACGAACAACCACACCGTAGACCACATCTTTCTTCTTGACAGCTTTTCGTGGCTCTGCTTTTTGGATAGACAATACCACCATCTCTCCAATGCGTGCGTATCGCTTCTTTGAACTTCCAAGCACTTTGAAAATTCGTCCGATTTTTCCTCCGGAGTTGTCTGCGATTTTAACGATGGATTGTGGTTGGATCATGTGAGTAAATTAAAATTAGAATTATGCACTGAGAAGCTTGAAATGTTTATCTTTAGAAATTGGTCGTGTTTCCATGATACTAACCTTGTCACCTACCTTTGCTGTGTTTCCTGCATCATGAGCCTTGAACTTCTTTGAAATATTCATGTATTTGCCGTACTTTTCGTGTTTAACATATCGAGAAACTTCGACAACAATAGTATCTTTCATCTTGTCAGAAGTAACAACACCAGAAAGGATCTTTCCTCCTTTTTTGACCTCTATCTTTTTTTCTATCTTTTTTGTTGCCATATATATTATTTATTCTTTGCCGCATTCAAGACAGTCAATGCTCGAGCGATGTCTTTTCGCAAAGCCTGACCCTCTTTGACATTTCGGTTCTTACTACCACTGACAGCAAATCGAAAGTTTCGCAAAGCCAAACGCTTCTCGGTGACGAGAGTCTTGAGTTCCTTTTCTGTTTTATTCAAAATTTCTTTCATATCTTTAGGTCAGGTTGTCTATTCGTATCACATTTTTACTATTTTGTACAGATTATCGGGCGACAACCTTACTTTTTACAGGAAGCTTAGTCCCCGCTTTTCGCAATGCCTCCTTTGCCACTACTTCTGTGACACCATCAATCTCGAACATCACTCTACCGGGAAGGATCTGGACGACATACGCAAACAAATCCCCTTTACCTTTACCCAACTTCACTTCAGCTGGTTTTCGTGTGATCGGCATATCAGGAAAAACACGTATCCAGATCTTACCAGTCTTACCCATGGCTCGAGAGAGAACCTTTCGAGCAGCTTCGATCTGGTTTGATCTGACACGAAACGCAGTTGTTGCTTTCAAGCCAAAAGAGCCAAAAGATACTTCTGTTCCACGTGTTGCGGTGCCCACACGATCTGGGTTTCGGCGCATGACATGCCATTTTCGATATTTAACTTTTTTTGGGAGTAACATATATTTAAAT
Organism: uncultured bacterium; assembly: GCA_903870365.1. Lineage (GTDB taxonomy): Bacteria > Patescibacteriota > Minisyncoccia > Phycocordibacterales > DATDWN01 > CAIQCQ01. The sequence continues at coordinate 2,680 of CAIQCQ010000019.1, forward strand.
TTAATCCTGATTTAGCAGATATTCCAAACTATTATTTCTTTGCATTAGCAAAAATATCACCTTTGTATATCCACACTTTAATACCAATCGCTCCATATGGCATACGCGCTTCGTATTTTGTGAAATCAACATCTGCACGGAGTGTCTGGAGTGGAATACGTCCACGCTTGATCTTTTCCTGACGTGCCATTGACGCACCACCGAGGCGGCCTGACATTTCGATCTTGACTCCCAACACGTCGCGGTTAGCCATAACCTTCTCCACCATCTGCTTGCCCACACGTCGAAATGGCAATCGCTTTTCCAAACCTTCAGCCATCATCTGCGCCACAATCATAGAGTTTGATTCTGGTGAACGAACTTCACGAATGTCGATCTTCAATTCCCCACCAGTGGTGAGTTTATTTTTTGCAATAAATATATCGAGGTCTGATTTGAGCTTGATTGATCCTTCACCGTTGCGACCAATGATCATACCGGGTCGAGATGTTTCAATGATGACATGCAAGACTTTTTCACTGCGTTCCATTTGGATATCAGCCACAAAAGATCCACGGAGCTTCTTCTCCAAAAACTGTCGGATCATAATGTCACTCTTCAAATATGCTTTGTATGTAGTCTTGGTACCAAACCAGCGAGACTTCCAATCTCGAATGATACCTAGTCTATGTGAATATGGATGGACGGTGTGAGTCATGGTAGTAATTATTTTTTAGCTTTTACTTTTACAGTCTTTGTTGCAACCTTTGGGGCTTTTGTTTTTTTGACCTCAGCTACAGGAGCAGACGCAACAACCTTTGAAGCCTTCATGTCCATCTTTGTGCCTAATACCACATATATCTGAGATGTTCGCTTGCGGATAGGGTGTGCTGAGCCATGAGCTACAGGACGGCGGCGCATCAATGTCTTACCCGCGTTTACCTCAATACTCTTCACAATAAAATCATCAGTATCTACAGACTGTGCTTTTGCATTATCAAGAGCAGAAACAATGAGCTTGCGTATAGGAAGTGAAGCTCGCTTGTCAGCAAACTGGAGTGTCAAGACAGCATCCGCTACTTTTTTACCTCGTACGAGGTTAGCAACCAAACGAACTTTTCGTGGTGACTGTCGAAGATTTGAAAGTGTAGCGGTTGATTCGTTCATGATGTTTTAGAATTATGAGATCTGAGACCTGAGATTTGATTGGGAATTCCTTTTCATATCTCGTGTCTCTCATCTCCTATCTCATTTTATTTCTTTGTTTCAGTCGAAGCCTTAGCAGCTTTTGCAGAAGCAATTTCAGCTTCTTTTGCCTTACTCTCAATCTCCTTCTGCATCTTACCCCCGTGTTTAGTGAACTTACGTGTTGGTGAAAATTCGCCCAATCGGTGACCAACCATGTCTTCACTGATCAACACTTCGATATGTGCACGACCATTGTGTACGCCAAAAGTAAAACCAACCATCTCTGGAGCAATCACACATGCACGTGACCATGTCTTAATAACCCCTGTTTCCAGTGGTTTTTTACCCGCAACTTTTTTCAAGACGCGTGGATCGAGATATGGACCTTTAGATGATGATCGTGTCATTTTGGATAAATTACAAAAAGAAAAACTCTCTTGTTATGAGAGGTTTAAACCTATCTCAAACAAACTGAAAGGGTTGTACCCTCGTACCAGCCATACTATACAAAATCTGGCAGTGTGTCAAATGGAAGCTTTGGTCTTTTTCACCAATCTCATCAGTTAAAATATGAAAAAGTTTCTCACCATACCAACAAGTATGTCTCCGATCCTTTTCCATATTTTTCCCGCGACATTGGAGAAAAATCCTCAAAGTGCGGTGGACGTCCTGGTCGGGGTTATTGATCCCCTTCTTATGTTAGTTATAAAGAAATATCTGAGATTACTCTATACATACATTGAAAAATACAAAACGAGGCTCCGTATGAGGGAGCCCCGCGTTTCTACTGGGCAAGAAAGGCTTTTGAGTCTTGCTGCGACAAAGACTTGTCGATGTATCGCTGCACTTGAATACGATCACTCAAAGGAATCTTTTTCTGAACAAATCCTACATCTGTAGGACACATCCAGACTAGAAAATTACCAGAGCGCATGCGCTCAAACAAATTTCCTGTCAGTGACAGGACGACCTTGCCTCGAAGTTGCTGGACTGAATCCGAGGTAATATCTTTGGAAATCGTTCTGCCTGACTGATCAATATATTGTTGCATCCACGTCAGTCGTTCATACCCTTCAACAAACTGACATGTCTGGTCAGCCGACCAGTTGTCAACGCGCTTCACACTGTTTGCAATACCTTTGTACTGGTTGAACCACATCTTCGCGAGTTTATCTTCTTGTACTGACTGTGCACCGAGCAGGGTTGCACAGAAAACACAGAGGATTAGTCTTTTTGTCATAACCCCTCCTGAGGATCATTTCCACCATTACCCTATCACAACATATCCAAAGAAAAAATCCCTTTCGGGATTTAAACTTTAAGCCTTATGCTTTTTTATATTTATTAAGTATATCTTGCTCAATCATCTCCCGGTCCCCTCCATATTTCGCATAGGACAACTGTTTGAGTGCCTCTACCATCGATGGGTCGCCCTTTGGTGGGTACTCTTCCTTGATATTAAATGGTTTGGCTGGGCGGCCGTTAATGAGCAGTTTGACGCAGGCATTCAAATTATCAATATCCATCAAATCTTTGGCGGAGAACACTGGGGTAAATTGTTTTTCTAAATATTCAGCATCTTCGGCAGAAATACGGAACGAGACAATTGACCCGACGTTACCAAAGACCGCATCACGGATCTTTTGATCGAGCTGGGCGATAAACTGATGGGCCACATTGAGTGACAGTTTGTACTTGCGAGCTTCAGACAAAATGACGGCAATCGAGTCCGTAGTGATATTTTGGAATTCGTCGATATACAAGTAAAAGGGTGGGAAGCCCGTCGCAATCTTGTCCACCCGAGCAAGTGCAGCCATCAAGATTTTGCCAACCAGTATGAGACCAATGAGGTTGGCGTTGATATCTCCTAGTCGCCCCTTGGACAAATTGACCAGTAAGATTTTCTTATTATCCATAATATCAGTGAAATCGAGCGATGATTTCTCCTGAGCGACGATCGGTCGCATGATGTCGTTGGCCAAAAAGACATCGAACTTGCTGGTAATATACGGCACAATGTTGGCCAGTGAGGCTTCCCCACCAGCTTTCTCTGCTACCTCTGTCCAAAACTGTACTACCACAGGGTTTTTACATCGAGATAGTTTTAATTGCCGGTAGGCCTTGTCTGCCATGACTCGCGAGACGTCCATCAAGGTACAACCAGTCTCTGGATCCTCAATGACGAGCATAGTGGCATTACGGAAATATTGTTCAAACATCGGACCCATAGATTCTGGGTTGCCACCATAAAGCTTTTGGAAAATACTAAAAAGCTCGTTGACCACAAAGGTTTTCTGCTCGGGATGACTGCGATCGTACTCAAGCATGTTCAAGGCCATTGGTCGCTCGACATGACTTGGGTCAAAGTAGACCACATCATTCATACGTTCTTTTGGTACATTGGCCAAGATATCTAAAATATCACTACCATGTGGATCGACAAAACAGACACCTTCACCAGCGATGATATCCTGGATGATCATGTTTTTCAGAAAAACTGACTTTCCAGTACCGGTCTGACCGATGACATACACATGACGGAGGCGGTCTTCGGGAGACATTCGTACCACCGTCTCTACACCACGATAACTGTTTGTACCCAGTATGGTACCGATTGTCGGTACCTCCTGCGGAGCTGGGGCGGACAAGGCTCCAGCTTTCTTGAGCTGAGGGGCAATAGCGTAGGATGCTGTCGGAAAGTGAACTACCGTGGCAATCTCTTTGAGGTTCAATGGAAAGTCTGCCTCCTCAGAAAACAACCGGAAAGAGAAATTGCGAAAGAGTTTTTCCAACGCTCCTTTTTCTACTCGTTTCCACTGCACCCCGTTTTGACCCTGCTTGGTAAATTGATTAAACGATGACTGTATTTCATGTAAGGTCTTTTCTGCTTCTGTTTTGTCCCCCGCTGAGACAATCACTCGGATATTGGTCGACAAAACACTCTCACTCATTTTCTTTTTAATAGCAGCAATCTTTTCGACATCGCCTGGTTCTGTTTTCTTCTCACCTTTATCTTCTTCCTTTTTTTCAACCTTTGGTGATGTAACCAAATCTTTCAGGATACTGCCAAACTGACCAAGGGTTGTTTCTTGTTTGATGGCATCTTTGAGCTTTTCACCTTTTTCAATACGAGAAAGAACGTATTCATAATTCTTGATATGGCTGTCTGTCTTTGGACGGATAACAAATTGAATGGCAGCACCCTCACCATCTTTTTTTATTTTAGATAAACTATTGAGAATAGTGTTGAGTGGGTCAACCGTAAATTCTTCGTCTGTTTTCAGAGGGAAAATAGAATTTTCTGACGGCACAGCATAGGCACCGACAGAAATGCCACCCTCGTGGAAAATATTGTAGTCGTTTGGTGTATGGGTCAGTTTGACCGTATGAAAAACTGAGGTGATTTGTTTTTCAAACAAATCCTTTTTAGACAATGGCACAGAAACATACATAACAAACTGCTCACTGCCATTGGCATTGGCGATCTCAATCGTAAAATAGCTGGTATCTTTTTTGTCCGTCTGGACAGACATCATACCTGAGAGAAACTGCTGCATAGCAAGGATACTTTCTACCAACGGCTTGGGCGTATCAGCCTTTTCTTCTGGTAGGATGACTTCGTATAAATACATACCCGAGGCTTTTTCTATATCTGCAGGTACATTCTGTACCGTATAGCCACTTTGTATGTACTCTACCAGAAACCGATGAAAATCATCTTCCAAATGTGGGTCTTTCAAATCTGCCAAGACTGCCAGGGTATTCTTGACCCCTTTTTCCTGCAACATACCGAGGAGTTCAGCCATCTTGGCATCATGGGTCTCTGGAGATAGGTTCAAGACAATCTCACCAACCTTTTCTTGGGGTACAGCGTAGCTCTCGTGCAAAACAGTGCTTGTAGGCTGATCTCTATACTTTGAAAGTTTCTCTGCTACCACACCAGCAGTTTCTACTTTCATGCCTTTGAGAGTTAACTCTCGTTCCCGATCTGCCACTTGCCCACGCAAAAATTCAATCTCTTCTTGTGGGCTTGTAAACTTCTCAGTGTTATGTGGAGCAAATTCCATGAGCTTATTATATATGTTTTATCTACTGATACAATGTCTTTATTGTATTTTTGTATAAAAAAACATACAATTATGCCATATTAATTTAATCTAAACTCATGGAAGGAACACCTCGAGAAGAACCCGCACAAGAAAAAATAATACTAGATTCAGAAAAAGTTACTCAATGTGAAAAACGGGCACAAGAACTTTATACTAATACAAAAGAATTACGAGACAGTCTCCGATCTCTTGGTCTTGAGGAAGACGCTGATGTTGCAGATACAATTGCAGAAAAGATGTTATTTCTAATGTGGCGAGCTAAAGGAAATTTTCAGTCTAAATAAAAAATCGCTAGCTAATAGTTTAAAAAATCCCCTTTCGGGGATTTTTTAAACTATTTCTTCTTCCCAACTTTTCTTCGAGAAACAATATATTTATTTGAATATTTCTTTGGAGTTCGTGATTTCTGACCTTTTCCAGTCGGCTTACCGTACACAGAGATCGCTCGGCGACGTCCTCGGCCTTGCACGCCTTCACCTCCTCCGTATGGGTGGTCCACAGGGTTCTGAGCGGTACCTCGAACAGTTGGTCGGATACCAAGCCATCGTGAACGTCCTGCCTTACCGAGATTAACGAGACGGTTTTCATCGTTTGACACTGTTCCGACAGATGCCCAACATGTTTCTTTCACCTTACGTACTTCAGATGATGGCATTTTCAAATCAACCATACCAGCATCCTTTGCAACAACCTCAATATAGTTTCCTCCAGAGCGAGCAAGCTTTGCCCCACCTTTTGGTTTGACCTCTACGTTATATACAAATGTACCGACAGGGATACTTGAAAGTGGAAGACGGTTGCCCGCAGTGATGTCTGCTTTTGGGCTGTTAATCAGTGTCGTTCCGACAGTCATGCCTTTTGGTAAAAGAATGTAGCGCTTTTCACCGTCTTTGTACTGGACCAAACCAATAAAACCTGAACGGTTTGGATCATATTCTACTGTAGTTAAGGTATACGGAATATCAATTTTCTCATATGTAAAATCAATCTCACGGAACAATCGTTTGTGACCTGAACCCTTATGACGAGTAGTGATAATACCACTGTTGTTTCGGCCGACCGCTCGTTTAAAACCATGCGTCAAAGACTTTTCTGGTTTGGTAGTGGTGAGAATAGTGGCATAATCGATGCCGGTCATCCCTCTGCGTGATTTTGATGTTGGTTTATATCGTTTCATAATTTTCTTTATAGACTTTAAGGACTTTCGACTTTATAGACTAAACTATTTCTATAGTCTCCCCTTTCTTTAAATACACGTATGCTTTCTTGTATGAAGCCTTCTTGCCTCGCTTACCACGGACAACCACATTTTTTTGAGGAATAGTGACAGTTGTTACCTTGGTTGGAGTAACTTTGTAAATTTCCTTGATGGCCTTGATGACCTCTAGTTTGTTTGATCGTTTATCAATCTCAAATACATAGACTGATTTTTCAGAATTGACGGTCGCCTTCTCGGTGATATGTGGGCGTATTAAAACTGTATTACTATCTGTTTTCATAAAATATAATTTAGGGACTATTTAGAAAGCTTGGCTTCAATGTTTTTCAAACCAACTTCTGGGTTACTGATGACCACGTACTTGTATTTCAACAAATCCAATGGACTAACATTGCGGATTTCATCCACATTCATGTTGCCAAAGTTTGAAAGACTGCGAGAAACATTATCATTCTTTTCTGACAAAGCAATGTAGGCAGCGTTCTTGCGCTTGGTTTGTAGCCCAGCAAATCCTTTGACAGAAGCGAGCTGTGAAATAACATCCTTACCCATCTTTGTTTTTGGTGCTGACATATTGAGTGCATCAACAAAAAGGATTTCTCCATCTCGGAATTTTGCAGACAGGATAGTAAACAATGCCTTTGCTTTCATTTTCTTGTTTACCTTGCGGAAATAGTTGGTTTCCTTGTTTGGACCATGAGTGACACCTCCACCAACCCAAATCGGTGATCGTGTAGATCCGTGTCGTGCGCGACCAGTACCCTTTTGCTTCCATGGCTTCTTACCACCTCCAGAGACCGCTCCACGACCCTTGGTATGAGCCACATTGACTCGGGCAGATGATTCCATAGATGTCGCTACCTGGTGTACAAGGTCAGCGTTCCACTTCAAACCAAAAACTGCTTCAGGCAAAGTGATCTTGCCTGCTTCTTTTCCTTTTTGGTTGTATACAATTGCTTCCATGATTTTAAATATATAAATTGAATTACTTTCCGACAACACTGACGGTGGTTCCCCTTCGTCCAGCAATTGCTCCGCGGATAAAGAGTTCTCCACTTTCTGGACTGACCTTGATAACAGTCAGACCCTTGGTAGTAATGACATCACTACCCATACGGCCGGCCATACGCTTGCCCTTTGCCACACGACCTCCATCACGACCCGCACCTCCAATAGAACCTGGCTCTCGTTCAGAGTGTTTCTGACCGTGAGATCGAGGTCCACCATGGAAACCATGTCGCTTGACCACACCTTGGAAACCTTTACCTTTTGAAATAGACGAAACAGTGACCATGTCCCCCGCAGCAAATGTAGAAAGATCAACGATATCACCAACTTTCATCTCTGTGTCTGGTTTGAACTCTTTTGTACCTGAGAAATTACCGAGATCCTTGTTGTGACCTTTAGCTGGCTTGTTGATGTTTTTAACCTTTCGTTCACCAAAACCAACCTGGACTGCGGTATAGCCGTCCTTGGTTGTTGCGTCTTTGACCTGAGTGACCACAACTTTACCGATCTTGAGAACGGTCACGGGGTGTACTCGACCTGTTTCGTCGAATATCTGGGTCATATTTACTTTTGTGCCAACGATAAATTTCATATGTTTGGATATGCGCCCTGTCTGACAGTCTAACTGGTTTACCCATCCAGAAATAGGACAAAGAAAAAGCGCGAATAGCGTTCCCGTACATTAGCAGATAATTAAAAGATTGGCAAATCGATATAAGAGACAGAAGCACAAGATATGTTAAGAAAAAGCCCCCCCTACTCGTCTGTATAGACTTTCAGAGGACTCATGTCTATATGTAGCCAATATACTCGTCAACTAACCTATCCCCTTTTACCTGGAAAAGTCCAGCTTCTTGAATCGTAGGATCTGATTTCCTCATATCTTCAAATCTCCTTTTGGCCACGTCATCTGATGGTGCCAAAAAGATGATTACTTTATTAACTTGTTTTTTCTCAATCAAATGAGAGTTTTGTGCTCGATATCTCATTATTTAACTCCTACATTCTTTATACTACCAACAGAAAACCTTTGCAAACAAAAAACCGCCTCTCGGCGATTCTTTCTTTATAGACTTTAAGGACTTTCGTCTTTCAAACTTTCAACTAAATTATCTTCACGTCGATGTTGACTCCTGATGGCAGTGACAAATTTGTCAGTGCTTCCATGATCTTTGGGGTTGGGTTCAAAATATCGATCAATCGTTTGTGAGTTCGCATTTCAAACTGCTCTCGGGCATCTTTGTAAATAAAAGCGGAGCGGTTGACAGTATATTTCTTGATTTCCATAGGAAGTGGGATAGGTCCCAACACCTTTGCATCGTAGCGGAGAGCAGTATCAATGATCTGCTTAACTGAAATATCCAAAATCTTGTATTCGTATGCACGAACACGGATGCGAAGCTTTGAGACAACCTCTTCCTTTGGAGCCTTTACCACTTTCGCTTTTGTAGGAGCTTTTTTTTCTGTTGTATCTTTTGTTGCCATTCGTGAATAGAGTAGCAAAGAAATGTTCAGATGGCAAGTGCCTTACACCATGGTTACAAAAAGGCCCGTGGAATCCACGGGCCAAAGCCTCAAACCGTCAGACGTCAGACACGGGGATATACATACACCTTTCTGGCACGGGGCCAGATCAAGGGAATTAAGATGTTTCTCATAAATCTCCTCGCATCATCCACAGGCATGGCATGATCGTATGTAAAACCAGTACCATTATCGATGAAAGAAACTTCACCGCCTCTCTGAGCAAAATCGATCTGAACTGTCAGATCTTTGGTTTCGATCGACTGATCTCTAAGAGTAAAGATCTTGATCCGATATGGACCAGTAGCCTCACTCACATCCTCGATACTCCACGCATCAAAGCGCCCGAACTGCCGCTGTATCCTAGTGAGAAGCAGCAGAAATTCATCACCAACCCTGGTCTGGGCCGCCAAGGTCTTCGCTCGAAAGGCATTTTTAATATCTCCTCCACGAGCAATTCTGATTTTCTCTTGAATTGATGACGGTGTTGGACCACAATCCGGCCGAAAAATCGACTGATTGACGATTTCGCCATCCTTCCCCGCTCTTTCCCGTCGTTTACTGAGAAGTACAACAGCCATTACCAAAGCCATCACACTAAAAAAATACCACGCGGCAGTCCAATTCATATTCATCGTTTTCTCCTATCCCCCAAAATCCAGGGGCCTGCCCGATCCTCCGAAACTCCCGGAGACCTCGAGGTGTGTTAGTACTGCGTTAGATTTTCATATGCGCACGCACATGATCGTGTCAAAGGACACTGAAAACATCTGTTTCTACTATACAGATTTATATAAAAATGTCAATGATTTTGATTTGTCATTCCGGACTTGATCCGGAATCCATTACAACATCATTATTTAAAAATCCTGGATTCCCGCTTTCGCGGGAATGACGGAAATGGGTGGATTCCAGGTCAGGCCTGGAATGACAGAGGAATACGAAAAGCCGCACGAGAAGCGTGGGCTTCCGTGCGGTTCTATTTACAAAGACTATACTACAAATTTTTTGTGATCAGTAATAGGTAACTTGGCCTGTCTCATAAGCTTCATAACACCAGGAATACACTCACGACCAAGATTCTTAATTCGAAAAAGACTAAAAGAATCTGGGAACTCAGCCAAAAAGTCCTCCATCGTCTCAATGCGCGAAAATGAATATCCATCACGCGCCAACACCCACGTAGGTCTCAAAAATGTCAAAGCATTCGATGCTCGGATAGCATTACGCTGTGGTAAATATGCGATAAGATGATGGACAGCAAAAAAATCTTCAACACTCATCTGTAAAATATCTTCTGAAATCCACGTAACATCCGCAACATCTTTGATATGACAAGAAAGAATAATTGTTTCTCTAATTGATACCCATCTATTTTTTCTTGCTTTCTGATTTATCAATCGCTCGTAATAAGCAATTAGTTTCTCTAATTCCTGATTCATTCTATTCTCCTATGTAGAATGGTACTTATACACCACAATTTGTCAACACAAAAACCACCCGAAGGTGGTTTGTATGGTTTCCATCGAAATGAAAACTGAATATTAGGCTATCTCTAACTTTCACAATTTGAGTGAGGTCGCATATAAAATTTTAAAATATTCAGAGACGTATTAGATATACGGCGGAGAATATTTTAAAATTTTAGATGATGAGATCGCTCAAATTTGGAAGTTACGCTACAATCTTCGTTACAACCCCAGCGCCCACTGTCTTCCCACCCTCGCGGATAGCAAAGCGCTGATTCTCTTCCAACGCAACTGGAGCGATAAGCTTTACCTTGAAGGTCACGGTATCTCCTGGCATAACCATTTCAACACCTTCTTTCAAAGTCACGTCACCAGTCACATCTGTTGTTCGGATGTAGAACTGTGGCTTGTAACCAGAGAAGAATGATGTGTGTCGTCCACCTTCTTCTTTCTTCAAGATGTACACTTCTGCCTCGAAGTCTGTATGAGGCTTGACTGATCCTGGCTTTGCCAAAACCTGTCCTCGAGAAATATCTTCTTTCTTTGCACCTCGGAGGAGGATACCTGCATTATCTCCTGCCTGACCTGATTCAAGTGACTTGTTGAACATTTCAATACCAGTCACGGTGAACTTGGTTGTATCCTTCAAACCAATAATTTCAATTTCTTCACCAACTTTGACAACACCTCGTTCAATACGTCCTGTCACCACTGTTCCACGACCTTCAATAGAGAAGATGTCTTCAACTGGCATAAGGAATGGCTTGTCGAGTTCTCGAACTGGAACTGGGATGTAGGTGTCGAGTGCGTTTGCAAGCTCGAGTACTTTCTTTGCCCATTCGTCGTTGTTGTCTGCTGATTCAAGTGCTTTCAAACCTGAACCTCGGATCACTGGAGATGCAGCACCATCAAATCCTTGCTTTGTGAGCAATTCACGAACTTCCTCTTCAACGAGGTCGATAAGTTCAACATCTGGCACCATATCGCACTTGTTTAAGAATACGATGATCTTTGGCACACCCACCTGCTTTGCGAGCAATACGTGTTCTCGAGTCTGTGGCATCACACCGTCTGTAGCCGCTACCACGAGTACCGCGCCGTCCATCTGAGCAGCACCAGTAATCATGTTTTTAATGTAGTCAGCGTGACCTGGAGCGTCAATGTGAGCATAGTGACGAGCTGGTGTCTCATACTCGTTGTGAGAAAGCGCAATGGTGATACCACGAGCTTTTTCTTCTGGAGCGGAGTCAATATCTCCAACGCCCTTCAACTTTGCTGAATATCCTGCTCCTGCTCGTGCAAGAACAGTCAAGATTGCCGCTGTTAATGTAGTCTTGCCGTGGTCAACGTGTCCAATGGTACCGACGTTCACGTGTGGCTTACTTCGATCAAAATTTGCCATAATATTTTATTGTGAGCTCATAACAGAACTTCCAAATCTGGCACAATATCATCGTTTAAAATTTGAAAAAGATTCTCATCGTACAACTAAGTACGCCTCCGAGCCTTTTTCAAATTTTCTCCGTGATCTTGTCCAGATTGTGAAAGTTCGAAACGAGCCAATAATTAGAAACTATTAATAAAAACCATAAATTCCAGAAATTCCGAAAGCTTGATACTCGAGTGTGACCAAGCCTCTAGAACTTCTGAAACAAAAAACGCCCGAAAGCATTCCGCATAAATATAAACGAAAAGGTAGTAAGAGTCAAACAATTTACACCAAGACGTCTTGTTTTACCGCTTCCACCTCATCCTTCACCAACATATGAAATGTAGGGATTTTTTTATCCAAAAAAACAAAAACATCCTCAGGAGTAGTGCTGTTCACATCCAACAGACGATCCAACTCCTCCTGTTCTACTACTGACAAGATATCGAGTGATCGGACCAACACCGCCTGATAGACAAGTCGGCTAACACGATCAATAAAATCAATCCTCTCCTGCTCGGAGAGACTTTCCATATCCCAGTCTGCTATAAGTTTTTTTGATAATGCATTCATCTTTTTATATAGTAAAAGTAGAGCATGTCTGGATGTATGGTAGAAACGAGATGTCTCTCGCCTATAATGGCAAAAAACTGTTCTATACCTTCATACGAACACCATCAACTCTTCCTTTTGTTTGCGTAGGTACCCCCCGTCTTCCCTTTCGAACTTGAGCAACATACGCCGCGAACGGTAATGTATCTGCCTCGTGTGTCAGGCGGGCCATTTCCAAAACAACAATCCCTGTATCTATACGAGGTTGCTTTGGTGTACGATTCCAGACAGCATCAGTTTTTCTTACCATTCCTTTCTCAAACAAAGAGAATGATTCCATTCTTTTATTTCGAACACCCGCAGCCTCATACTCTGCACGTTCAACAGAATCCATAGTATCCATATCCACACTGTCATACAGTGCTTTCTTGGCCTGACAATAGGTCTGTTCAGCCTGGATCAAATCCTGTGGAATACTCTCCTCTGGAAGATGACGATGATGCCCCCCCAAATCCGCCAAAGCTTGTGCAAACCGTTCTTTACGCACTCGAAGGTTTTTTTCATACTGAGATAACTCCTTAAAATAGTCAAGGCGAACTGTGGTTAACTCTTGTTTCAAATTTTCTATATTTTCGGGCGTTGTTGTGCGTTCTGGTGCTGTCCGTGTCTGTACTTCTGGCTTCAATATCACCACACCAGCGTTAGGATCTCTTTCTTTTTCCTGTTTTGATGCAACAGCTGTTTCAACGACCGCATTCTCTACAATCTCCGGCGCAGCAACATCTGTCACAAATTCAGGGTTTGCTTGTACAACAGTTCTTCGGACACCATCAATGCTTGATCGAGGAATTCGAATACTTGGCACTACTTTTGGTGAATTCACTTTATTCAAAAAAACTGGGTTGCCTTCTTCTCTCACCTTTAGCTGTGTATGTAACACATCAAAATGAGATTCTGCTTGTGGAACAAAATCTTTTCCAACAATTACATTTTCTAAAATAGGTGTGGGCATTCTTTCACTCATGACTTTATTTTATCCCCCATGTCATATATACGCAAGAAAATATAGATACAAATACACGTTACGACATGCGTGATGAAAAAAACAAAATTATTTCAAAAAAACGCCACAAAAAAATGGCGAGCCAAGGAGCACAGAGCTCCTCGACCCGCCACATGTCCGACTCCGTCGGACTTATCCTTTTCCCCCATTGCCCGTCAGATACAGTTGCCGTGTTGAGCAACTGCCCTGCGAGCAGACGGTCAGAGACAATTGTTGTCCCTGTCCGAACTGCGAAAGATCAATGGTCCCCGAAGTTGGCACAACAATTGGAATGACCCTCGAGAAATTGACAGTAACAGGTGTCCCGCTGACTGTCGCATACGTGTTCAGTGGAAAAAATCCTGTGATAGTGACGCTTAATCCGTCTGCTGAGACATCTGCCCGCGTGAGTGGACCAGACAGTATACAGCAAGCAAATACTTCAACTGTTGCAGAGGTGTACGAAACTCGCCCACTCGGTGATATGACGACAACACCAAATATTGTTTCTCCACCTTGCCATGCATTAGGAAACTTGCCATTCCATAATTCCTCATAAACACTCCATCCACTACCGTCTGGGTTCATCCCTATTTTCCATGCTGACATTGGCACTTGCGTGCCATCAGGAAGGAACATCTGGAATGCCACCGTCGAGTTTGGTTCCAAAGAACCAAAACTCTGAAATCTCACTGCGATTGGATTGTCACTGTTTGACGAGCCAATTACTTCCATTACACCAGGCGCCTGATTCAGAAAGAAATTACCGGGCGAATTGTTTGCCCGTGCCTCCCGCATCTGCCGAAGTTCCGGAGCCACGCGCTCCCATGTACTTTTTGCCTGGGCGGCATCCAGCCGAGTAGCAACCTTATCGATGGCCACCGCCTTGGGTGTAGACACCACCTGGCCGAAAGCCATGGTGACGAAAAGTACCGCTACCAAAACTGTTTTCAAAAAACTCATTTTTTTCCTCTTCCTCTTTTCCGTATTATAAATCCATTCCGTAATGAATCAGGACAGTTGTATCATTCTTGTATGGCGAAAAAACCAAAATTGAAGTTAGTCGATAGATTAGAAATCAAGATCTTGTTAGACAAAGGGTATGGATACAGAGAAATTGCTCGAAGTATGG
>CAIQCQ010000020.1 GCA_903870365.1 uncultured bacterium
ACCAAGAAAGATTCTTGGATACAAAACAGCTCTGGAAGTATCCAGAGCAAATGGTATTATGAAGAGTATTATCAGTCGTAATTCTACGACTGTCCTGATTGAGGGGTGAATTTAGGAATTCCTCCCGCTAGAATACTAGCACACATACAAAATAAAGTCAACTATTTATTTCTCCTCTCAATCACCCAATTCACTGTACGTGCCAATGAATCAAACGTCCCTGCGTCCGACCAAAACTCATCCACCATTTCAGCATTCATCAATCCTTTTTTTATAAAGGCATTATTCACATCGGTTTGTTCAAGCTCACCTCTGTCAGATGGTTTTAATTTTCTTATAATATCAAACACACTATTATCGTATTGATAGACCCCAGTCGTAACCATATTTGATTCTGGTTTTTTTGGCTTTTCAACAATTTTCACTACTTTATTTCCTTTTAGAGTTGCCACACCAAATCTCTCTGGATCAGCTACTTCTTTCAAAAACACCGTCGCTCCTTTTTTAAATTTTGTAATTTTCTTTTTGAAATTTTCTCCAAAAATATTATCACCAAGTATCACAGTCATATTATCTCCATCAACAAAATCCTCTGCCAACAACAATGCCTGAGCAATACCACCTGCAGCATCCTGCACTTTATAGGTAAACGTCGCATCACGATCCTTGCCGGAACCTAAATATTCAATAAAATCTCCTGCATGTTCACGACCAGATACAATAAGAATATTGGTAATACCTGCCGAAAGGAGTGTTTGCAATGGATAATCAATCATCGCTCGGTCAAAAATTGGCAACAAATGCTTGTTGGTTATTTTTGTGAGAGGTAATAGGCGCGTACCTCGACCACCAGCCAAAATAATCCCCTTCATTATTTTTGCTTTTATTTTTTTAACACGTGTTTTCGCCATAAATCAATATGTGGATTAAAGACTCCTGTCTTTTTTCTCACACCATCAACCCATTTGGGATGATCAAGATACCATTTAATAGTTTCTGCAAAAGCTTTTTCAAATGAATACACTGGTTTCCATCCAAGTTCTCTCTTAATCTTTGATGAATCCACGGCATATCGTCTATCATGTCCCGGTCGATCAGAAACAAATTCAAAAATTGTCTTATCTTTCTTGAAATACTTTGCGATTTTCTCTGCTATATCCAAATTATTGATCTCATTATCCGCACCAATATTATAGACTTCACCTGATTTTCCTTTAAATAAACAGAGGTCGAGCGCAGAACAGTGATCAACTACATAAATCCAATCTCTAACATTTTTTCCATCACCATAGAGTGGCAAGGTTTTATTCTCCAACATTCTGAGAATAAAAAATGGTATCAGTTTTTCTGGATATTGAAACGGACCGTAGTTGTTAGAACAATGTGTGACAACCACTGGCAGCTGCCATGTTGTAAAATAGGCATTGCAAAGCATATCTCCACCTGCCTTGGTTGCAGAGTAAGGCACATTTGGAGAAAAGGCCGTGGTTTCTGTAAAAGCTTTTTTTGAATCAAGTGGCAAGCTACCAAACACTTCATCTGTACTGACCTGGACGTATTTTTTAAAGTCATACACCTCTCTATACTTTTTTATAGCTTCAAGAATATTGAACACACCCACAATGTTTGTATCAATAAATTGTTTTGCTCCAACGTGAATACTACGATCAACATGTGTTTCTGCCGCAAAATTAATGACATATGTTGGTTTATATTTTTTAAAAACCTTTTCAATCACCGCACCATTTGAGACATCTCCTTTGACAAAAGTGTAGCGTGTATCGCCGGCAATATCCTTCAAATTTTCTTTGTTACCAGAATATGTCAGACTATCCAGGTTAACCACATGTAGATCTTTATGTTTCTTTAAAACAAACTTGATAAAATTTGAGCCAATAAATCCTGCTCCACCGGTCACTAGTATAACATCATTATTTTTCATATAGAGGATACTATAGTCTTAAAAGAGTTAGAAATCAATGTTCAGATAAACACAAGGTTACACTTTTGTAAATACACCTACCACATGAGCCCCATCATGTGCATGGGCATACATATATTTTTTCTTATATAGGCTTACAATATGATCAAGCACATACTGATTATTTAAAATAAATAATCTATTTGCCAATAGCTTTTTTAACCAAAAACCTCTCTTTGAATCCGCATACATACACATATCACATCTAAACTGTTTTAAACTCTCCTGTATTATTTGTACATCATAGTGTCGATAATGTTTTGATATTAACTTCAAATTTGTCGACGGTACAGTCACCACCAATCTCCCCCCTGGATTTAGTCTGTTATATAAAGAAGAGACAAATCTAGGTGTATCGGTATCAGATATATGCTCCAATGTTTCTACACAAAAAATAGTATCGTACACAGTTTGTCCGTGAGAAAAATCAACATCATAAAATGACAGGTTGGTGCTAGAGCCAAATGCTCTTGCAAAGAGAATCGATTCTTTTGACAAATCAAATCCTTCAAACATTTTTTCTGGATATCGTGTTGCCAGTTCTTTAAGAATCTTTCCGTCACCACACCCCACTTCAGCAATATGATCCCCTTGTATATATGACATAGCGATACTCACATATCCAAAATAAGACAATGCATCGTAATACAGCTCTGCCACTTTAAAGGGAGAAAAAGACATAAACTGATGGTACGGCCGAACATACTGATTATTTTGTATAGCAAATTTATCCATGCGTGTATTGTATCTTATAAATTTCAAAACGTGTATCTTTCCAAACCAATGCTGCACCCGCAATCTTTGTTGGATCAAATAAATCCTTAATACTAGTGTCCTTAACCACATACTTAACATGAAATTTCTGTAATTCAGTCTGTATATGTGGCACCACAGTGTGTACATATCCTTGGTACAAACTTTCAAAATACTGTTGACCCTTAAATGACACCATATCAGTCGTCTGGCCACATGTTACTCCGATATATTTCAAATGAAGAATAGTACACACCTCGACCTTTCGATTATATGTTTTATACTGATGCACCGCATTACCCACCCCACCAAAATCACGGTATCCATTTTCAATATCCATGACGGTTAACTTATCAAAATAACGAGAGACCAAATATCGTTCTTCCATTTCAATTGTCGGAACCAAATGCAATCCCCCGTCTCGAGTAAACAAAACAAAGTCAGTGGTGTATATGGGTATATACGAGGTCATATCACCATTATTACTCCAGACAACCGCTTCTGTATCACCGTGATCTCGAAGCCACGCAAGGGGTTGGTCATAAGCTTGTACTGTCACCGTATCGGTTGTAACAATTGATACGATACCAAAGCCGTACCAAAAAAAATAACCATACGCATACAGAGAACAAATGCCCATGCATACTACTGCTATTTTTTGTGCATATGATAAACCGTATCCAAAGGTTCGATTATGCACGACATGATACACCAACAGAAACACAACGAGAGAAATCCATATCATGACGAACCTTTCAAAATGATTTGAAATTTCTAAATCTTTTCCTGTAACAACATTACTAAATAAAGCAATGATTAATGACACGCCCGTTAGCCAGACAAATCTATAGGCCTGACTATACACAGTAGAATTTTTTAATTGATTAATCCAGCATCCAATTAAAAACCACAAAAGTATAGTAGATACAATATAGGCACTATCATAAAAACTTAAGATTGTTGGAATGTGTGTGGAAACCAAACCAATACGCCCCATAGAATCCCAGTAATATTGACTGGTAATTTGTCGAGCTGTATAGACCAACATAGGAATAGCCACCAATACGCCTGCGAAAGATACTATTGCCATACTGCAAACCTGCGCCCACTGCTTCTTATATACAAAATATAGACTCGTCACACCAAGTGTTATGAGCACCAATTGCCATGTATAGGTATATATATAAAATGAACATCCAATAGTAACAATCAAAAATAGATTATCCTTCCAGGTGGGCTGCTGGGCTTTTAACCACCGAGCATAGGTCAGGTAAAATAAAATAAAAAATGGAGCAACAATCTGCATAGATACTGGCCGAATAATAAGCACATAGATCATGCAATAGGCCAATATCGTTCCCAAAGACAACCACGATCCAGACACGTCATATTCTTTAAAGAAAAAATATATGAGTACCCCACACACAAGAGACCATATGATGAAATTAGTTACCACTGTCGCTACAAATGGTACACCGAGAAAAAGTGGTACAGCTGATATCCAATCAGGCACAAAAAAAGCCAGACTCATATCATTACGATGTTCAAAGAAATACGGGTTACCAATAAATGGATAGCCGTGCACAATATTTTCCATCCGAGCATAATAATACACTTCATCATTAACAAAGGTCGGAACAATCCCCTGCCATATAGTTCCAGTTTGAGTATAGACCCGTATAACTGGTATACAGGCAAGAAAAAAAATACTAACAATAACAATCAACAGTTCTTTTTTCATACACTATTTTTGCGAGCAATCAATAAAAAATTATCATACAAATTTATCGGTATAGACCAGTGCGGATGGGCACGAATAAAATATTCAGCAATATGATTCCACAGCTCTATCTTTTGCCATTTATACAATGTTTTAAAAATATAAGAAAAGGTAAAATGTTTTGAAACGGTACCAACATACAAGACCGTAAACCCATGTCGTGAAAGATACTCGCTCAAATTTTGTGGAGAAAAATAAAATAAATGTTCAGGAGGTACCACCAAATGCCACGACGTTTTCAATAATCGTGCCAATAAACTTTGTCCATTGGGAGTATTCACAACTACCAACCCTCCTGGTTTAAGAATTCGATACACTTCATTTATTTCCTCAAAAGGTTGTGTCATATGTTCAATCACGTCAAACATAGTGACCACATCATGTGTATTGTGTGGAATATGTTGACTGAGCATATCACCGACCGATACAGCAAGACCTTTTTTCTGTGCAACCTGTGTAGCAAACTGAGACATTTCTACACCAGAGACAGTAAACCCACGTGCCCTAGCCAATATTAAGAAGAAACCTGTGGCGGCACCCACATCAAACAAACTACCGCCTGTCACACCATACTGCCCACACATATCAAGATATTTTTCAAAAACAGGACGCATTGGCTCTTTGTCTGTATCGTAGTCAACATAACCAAAACCCTGATTGGCACCTGCAAAATAATCCTCTGTATATACTGATGTAGAGTCTGGTAATGGATAGACGAACACCAACTTACACGATACACACTGATAGAGAGTGTACATATTTTTTATACCCCACTGTGCAATCGTATGTGATCCACACAGCAAACAGTTTATTTTTTGAATCTGATTTTCCATGGGGCAACGATACCTTCACTAATAATATGATTTGAAATCTTTGATTCTCCACCTACTCGATTACCAAAAATAATCGGTAATTCAGAAAATCGTGCCCCATATGTATGAAATAAATTTTTTAATTCCATTTGAAAAGCATAGCCTGATGAATCAATATCATCAAGATTGACTGCTTTCAATACACGAGTATCAATCATATAAAAACCAGCAGTCAAATCTGCTATCGGTATGCCAGTCACCACACCAGCATATATATTGCCATAATATGACAAAGCTTTCCTCCATGGTTCCCACCCGACTGTGTCCCCGCCTGACACGTAGCGGGAACCCACGACCACGTCAACATCACCACTCTCAAATAAGCTTTCCATATCACAGAGATACTTTGGATGATGGGACATGTCTGCGTCCATCATGACAATCCGTTCTGGATCATATGTTTTGAAAACATGCCGAAAAGCATCGATATAGGCCTTACCTAACCCCTCCTTACTTTTTCGCGAAAACAAGTGGACTTGTACATTTTGTTTTTGAATATCTCGGACAATACTAGCTGTACCATCAGGAGAGTTATCATCAACTACAAGAATATGTCCATGTGGAACCTGTCGACCAATCTCAGTAATAATCTGAGTGATGGTTTCCTTTTCGTTATATGTTGGAATAATAATTAATAATTTCATCCTAGTATTATATCATTTCAGTCACAGACACTAGTGATCGTATTTTTTCTAAAATATGAGTGACCCGTTTTTCCCACGTGTACTTTTGCAGAACATCTGTGTACGCTTTTTCTAGGAGCTTCGTACTGTATTCAGGATCTTCTTGTAATCTGATTACTGCCTGTGCCAAATACTGAGCGCTATTGGGAGGTATTAATATGGCATTTTCTCCATTAGTTAGCACTTCACGAAGTGTTGGTAAATCTGTAGCTACAATTGGTTTTTTACTCGCCATATATTCAAATATTTTCAACGGCGACATAAAGTAACTATAGTGCTCATTTTCTGGAAATGGTGCTATCAACACATTACATACAGAAATATATGTAGATCTACTGAGATGCGGTACTTTACCCACAAAGATAGCCCTATCTACTACACCCAGTTGTTCAGCTATTCTTTTATAATATGTCACTTCATCTGGTTCACCACCCACAATTAAAAATTTACACTTTGTTGGCAATAATGCTAAAGCCTGCAGACCCAGTTCAACGCCCTTTTCCATACCCATTGTCTTGAGTGTACCAACATACCCATAGACAAAATCCCCCGTGTTTAGCCCAGGCACTTCACATGATTGTTCTCCCCCAGGAAACTCAGTCATATCGACAGCACTCGGAGCAACAACAATACGTGTACTCGGAACCCCTCTTTCTATCAACGCTTGCTTGAGATAATTATTTAACACCACAAAAACCGATGCTTTTTTTAGTGCTCTTTGAAACAAAAATCTAGATTTTGGTATAGCATGAATCTCTAAACAAACATGCTGTTTTTTGGAAAAAAAAGATGCCAGAACAAAATCACGTGTATAGATAACATCATCAGAGCGAAATGTTACTGTCCACTGCAACACAAAGATAAAGACCACAATATCTATCCAATAAAAAATCTGTCCGAACTTCAGTGTTCGCCCCAATAAATCAAAGTTAAAAATTTTTCGTATCTTAAAATTTTTCTCAATGCCATAATGCTCAAACGGATCTTCTTGTATTTCAAAATTTGTTCGTCTCGGTACAAATAACTCTGTCTGTATCCCAGCACGAGTAAACTCCGAGCACATTTTCATGATGGCATACCCCTGGGCTTTGGCCGTCGGCAAACGAACATTAGTAATATATTGTATCCGCATACTAGTGCATATTATGTGACAATTTCTATATATAAATCCTTGGTACGTTCAACCATAGTACTCCACGTAAACTCTTTGGCGCGTTCTAAACCTCGTATGATCATACCATTTCTTATATTCGTATCAGTAAGAACAGTATGCATTGCAGTAGCTAGTTTGTCCACGTCACGAGGATCGATCGTAAGGACTGCCGTGGCTCCAATTTCTGGCATTGAAGTCACATTTGAGGTAATCACAGGCACACCACTGGCCATAGCCTCTAATACAGGCAAACCAAAGCCCTCAGACAATGAGGGAAACACAAACAATGATGAAGCACAGTACAGAGCATTCAAATCCTCTGCAGCAACAAAACCAATAAACACAATATCTTGTGAAAAGAGTGATGCCCGAGCAATAACATATTCTTCGGTCTGTTCCGACATAGCCCCGCCAACAATAACCAATTTCTCTGTATGTTCTGTATGTGTCCGCCGCATCACTTCATAAGCCTTGATCAAGGTAGCCACATTTTTATGTGGCACCAAACGTGATAGGTCAAAAATATATGCACTAGTCACTCCATATTTTTGAGCAACCACTGTGCGTGCCATGGATGAATCAAGCGGTACAAAATTTTCTCCTCCACCATTATAAATAACAGCAATTGTTTGTGGTAAAAAATTATAATACCGTACTACCTCTTCTTTTGCATTTTGAGAAACAACAATCACTTTGTCTATCCACTGATGCATATACTTTAAAACAAAGTTAAAAACCATCCGTGAAAAAACAAATCGTGTCGGTGCTGAAATATCTCCTGCCCCATGCATGGTCACAAGTATCTTTTTTGCTGGTGCCAACCAATACAACGGATAGACCCGTGGTTGAAACCAATGAATAATATCAAACTGATCATTGCGATACTTCCAAAAAAACAATAGCTGAGAAATAAATCGTGAACCATACGGTAATGTGACCCGTGGCATGATTATTTCATACATCTTTTTGTACAGCGGATCCGTCACCTCGTCATAGTGCACGCCATAAAACTCAAATTGTTCATCTCCGAGTAGTCCTTGAATCAATTGTCGAGTATATAGAGCAGTCCCCTTTGCCGCACGGTTATCCATGGCATAACTCATCAGTGCAACTTTAATTTTTTTCTGCATAATAAAATAAAAACTATTTCTTTTTGAAAATATCTTTTACCGCATCGACGATTCTTTGTGCTTCATCCATGACCAACTTGGCAGACAATGGCAAAGAGACTGTTCGTGCCCCGATATACTCAGCATTTGGATAGTGACTCTCCTTATACCCATGAGCATCGCGATAATATTTGTGTAAATGCACTGGATTATAGTGCGCCCCAGTCCCAATACCTCGCTTGTGCATTTCCTGCATAAACCGATCTCGAGATATGCCCGAGCGTTCTTCATCCACCAAAATAGTATACAAATGCATGACATGCTTAATATCTTTATCTTTGTAACTCGGCAAATCAATCGGCAAACTTTTTAAATGTTCATCATAAAAATCCCAAATCTGTTTTCGTATTGCATCATATTGATCAATCCGTTTGAGTTGGTGAATACCGAGTGAAGCCTGGATATCCATCATATTGTATTTAAATCCTGGATAAATAACTTCATAGTGTTTGTAGCCGTCATCAGAAAAACGTTTCCAGGCATCTTTGGACATACCATGCAAGGCCATCATTTTAATCTTGTCTGCATACTCTTTATTGTTGGTCAGCACCATACCGCCTTCACCAGTAGTAATATTTTTGGTAACGTAAAAACTAATACAGGTCAGGTCACCAATACTACCAATCTTTTTTCCTTTGTATTCTGCACCGATGGCATGAGCAGCATCTTCAATAACCACGAGATTATACTTTTTTGCCAACTTCATAATGGTATCCATCTCTGCAGGTCGTCCAGCAAAATGCACCGGAATAATAGCTTTTGTTTTTTTGGTGATGGCTTTTTCTATCAAGGTCTCATCAATATTCATCGTTGCACGATTGACGTCAACCAACACGGGGGTGGCACCGGTATGAATAATAGAATTGACCGTGGCCGAAAAGGTCAACGGGGTGGTGATCACCTCATCACCCTCACCAATACCGGCAGCAATCATGGACAAGTGCAGAGCGGCTGTACAAGAGTTCACTGCTAGAGCATATGTTGCCCCGGTCATCTCTGCCATCATAGCCTCAAACTGAGCCACTTTTGGGCCCGTACCAAGCCACCCAGACCGCAAAGTCTTGACCATCTCCTCAATCTCCTCTTCACCAATATGAGGGGCGCCAAAGACAATATAGGGCTGTTTTGGAGCAGTATCCGACATACCAGAGATCTTCTTCTTATCTTTTACCTCTTCTTTGACTTGTTTTTTACTGGTAAGAGGTTTTTTAGCCATATACATAGGTTCTCAAGGGAAATACCCGAGAGGTGCATTTTACCATTTTTTACAAAATTGCATAACCCTCATACGTCTGTCATTTTTTAAAAAATATCTTGCCAATGTTCTTGTAAAAAGATTTTATGTTCTTCAACCATACGTTCTGGCAGTTCTGTAAAAATACGGACCTCTGAAGCATTCTCATCCGGACGAAGTTCTCCCGAAACAAGATCACAGACAATAACCAGACTGACTGAGTAGCCAAACCCTCGCTCTTTTTCTTCACTATGAAATTCCATGTACCCCAATACCTTGTCTATACTAACTTCAGCTCCAATTTCATCTCGTAGCACTCGTCGCAATCCATCCTCCACTGTTTCTTTATATAAAAGCATCCCTCCGGGTAGATGCCACTGATCACCCCATCCATATCCCTCTTTTCTCAAAGATAACACAACACCTCCCTGTGTTCTGACGATTGGATCAATACACAACCGTGGAATACGAGAATAAATCTGCTTAAATTCTTCATAAGAAAATGGTTTTTTAGTCATACAGAATTTACTTTTTTTCAATAATAAATATCAATTGTTTGAGAAAGACCGTGTAATGAATATTCATTTTTTGTAACACCCGTGCAACAAATTTTTTGACACCAGACGCCTGTGTCATGTCTTTATATACCAACTCATACGGTACACCTGTTTTCTTCAGTATATACACAATATCAAAATAACTATAAAAGTGGAGATTATCATCCTCAAGTGGACTTCGATCAAAGAGTCGGATATAGGCATTGGCCAAATTGTGTGGCAAATATGACACACCGTACAACAGTGTGTGTGTTTCTTTGGGATAATATTTATTTGGTAGGGTCAACAAAATCCTACCTCCTGGCTTAAGTACACGCAACATTTCTGAAATAACCTTCTCCGCGTCAGTCACATGTTCTAAAACACTAAACGATACCACTGCATCAAAAGAATCATCATCATAGGGAAAATTCGTCCCGTCATAGATACGCAAATCAACATGAGCCCCATGAGAGGCCACATGACGATCCGCGATATCTTTCAATGCTTGGTCAACATCCAATCCTGACATAACCGCTCCTGCTTGATTGAAAGCGATACAAATCCCCCCATTACCAAAACCAACATCCAATATTTTTTTATGTTCAACAGTCCCCACTCGTTCGGTAAAAAACGTAACCAGGCTTTTACCTACCGAGATTTTATGTTCCCAGTCCTCTACTTGTTTTTGGATTTCTTCTGCACTGGCCTTTGGATAGTGTGCAGTAAAATATACTTGTGCTTCGTCTTTAAGATTGATGGTTTGCATTATAGGCGTCAGTAAAATATGTTTCGAGCTTACGTATGTAGACAGGAAGACTGTACATCTGAACTTGTTCTTTAGCTTTAATACTGACCTGCTTTCGTAAATCATTATGTTCTATCAACTTGATGATGCCGTGAGCGAGCGATACGGGATCCTTTGGTTCGACCAAAACTCCACTTTCACTATCAACAAGGATTTCAGGAATACCACCGACACTCGTCGCCACCACCGGCGTACCTGCGGCCATAGCTTCAAGCATAGCGATCGGCTGACCCTCCCACAATGACGAGATAACGAAAATATCCAAAATTGGCAAAATCTCTTTGATGTCTCGGGCTGGACTAATAGTCAACCGTGAATTAACTTTGAGGTCATCGGCCAACATGCGTAAATCCAACTCCATCTTGCCATACCCCACAATCAAGAAACGAACATCTGGTCGATCTATTTTTTTAATAACTTCGGCAATTGCACGAATAAAATATGACAATCCTTTTTGTTCAGTAAATCGAGCGACCGCACCCACGACAAAACTATCGGCTGGCAAATTGAGACTCTCTTTTGTTTTGGCACTATCAAATGTGTTGTGCTCTACAAGTTCGATCGGATACGGTAAAATAGCAAATTTATCTTTATCAATATTTTCTTGTTCTGAAGTGAAATTCAAAATAGCATGAGAGTCAACAAAAATCTTTGAAGTCTTCTTTGCAAAGATCTTATCGGCCAAAATCTTCCACCATTGTTTTTTAGCATAGACGTTGTGCTCAAAGATAAAGACAGGCTTTGGACCGATGATCAGGTTCAATAGTCGGATAATAAAGTTTGATTCAAACAAGTGACAGCAAAAAATATCAAACTTTTCTTTACGCAAAAATGAATAGGTTTTTATCCAACTTGAAATATCCCACGGTCCAGCAAAATCAAATTTCTGATATGGAATCACCCCACCCAAATCAGCAAACACCTTGGCATAGTTGTTTGCTCCGTATGGAAAGAGCGTACAGAGGTACGGCTCAAACTTGTCTTTATCAATATTTTTAACCTGGTTGATAATCAACTTTTCCGCCCCACCAACATCCAAATTACCAATAATAAACAAAATTTTTATTTTTTTCATATGTCATCATAGTACCCCTCATTACCCCCTTTAGCAATAACGCGTCATACAAGAAAACCGCTTCACCCGAAAGCGCACGAAGCGGTTTTCAGGTGAAGCGATGAGCTACACAGCCGGAATTGTTTCCGGAGTCGGTGGTGCCGGAGAAACGAGTGGGAGGGATTTCAAAACCAAAATCCTCCACAGCTCCTCGGCTTTTTGAAAGAGCTCAGTTTCTGTCGGAAGAATGGTGAATTGAAAATCTACCGCTTCACAATCGTCTTTATCGTGATACGCAGTAACAGTCAATTCACCACAATTCTGTCTTTCAAAATGATACCTTGAGCCGTCACGATAAACAGCCCTGATTTCATTTTTTTGACACAAAGTGATCTGATCCCACAACAAATAGTCGGGGCGGCTGTACTGAGTTACATTCAGAAAGAAATCGAGTCTCCCTTCTCTATCAAAAAAAACGACTATTGCTTCGTACGCTGTTTTGAAATTTGCACACAAAGAAAATTGAGCAATATCCTCGTGAGTAATCAGCATCTCCTTCCACAAGAGTGGAGTTTTACAGATCTCTTCAAAATCAAAATCTTGCACCATAAAACCATCGGGGGCTTTTTGTATACCCACACCCCCACAAAAACTGGAAGTGAGCAAACTAAACCCAGAATATCCAGAGACAAATATTTTGATACAAAAAAGGTCGTATGGGTGCTTGTCCCCATACGACCCCCAACCGACTCATGGGATTTCAGGAGAAGGTGGAATAACCTCTCCCATGGGAGTAACACTGAAGCAGTGGTATGGTTCCCCCTTTCCCCCATTTTGATGCAATACTCTCAATCTCTTGTTGAAAAGTTTTGATAGTTGTATGAAAGGTGCCGTGTGCATAGGAAGAGTACCGAGATCGGCGTACCTCCGCACGTGCTTTGAAATCCCAACATTCACAAGTTCCCTTACTCCGTCAGAATTTCTCTTTCCCACAAACATCCGCCTTTGATAAAAAACGGTGTGTAGTCGTTTAGGAGTAATTCCAACAACCTGTGCCACACGCCAAAATGAAATTGGAATGCATGAATCACCTATCGCAATTTCCATACTGTTGGCAAAATTATAATTTCTGCCCAAGACAGTTAATTCATCTGCCTTCTTAAAGTCTCTTCGAATTGATCGTCTTAAGATCGCTATCTTTGACAATGCCATTTGATAATTCTCCTACAAAACACCCTACCAATCTATTATTCATTTGTCAATAAATAAATAATGTTTGGATAAATAAAAAAGGGACCCACCAGACAATTGTCTTGTGAGTCCCCACTGAACGCTATTCGCCGTCGACTTCCTCGAGAAGCGGCAGAAGCGTCTCCTGGTTCCAGGAAAGCTTCAACCCCTTAATCTCCGCCAAGGTCATGAACTTCATGGCCTCACCTTCAAGGGGCTTACCCTTCCACATGGCGATCTCGGCATCGTCCGGCAAGTGGGCCAGGACAACATGATCAAGATCCCCCTCGGCCTTGTCATAGCCAATGTCGTGGCAGTAAAATGTCACAAACTGGCAATCCGCCGCAGAAACGACAAGACCTGTCTCTTCTTTGACTTCCCGAATGATGCAATCGATGGCGGTCTCGCCCGCCTTCATACCACCGCCCGGAAAATTCCATGTTCCGGGGTGCCGAATGCCCGGCTTGTCCTCCCGAAGCTGCATCAGCATCTGGCCCGCCCGAACCAAGATGAACGTTGTGTCTGTAGCCTTCTTTACTGCAATCGTTTTGGGCATTAAACTACTCCTTGATATGGCTTTTCGAGCCTTTATTTCTGTGTTGTATACTAGCATAGTATATATTTTTTGTCAAATTGACAATGTATACTCAATATGCTATCGTCCTCATTAGGAAATTATGCACATTCAAACTATACATCAACCGGGCAGCGCCCGACGCGTAAACGAAGATTCTATTCTCGTTAAATCCCCCATTTTTGGAGTATTTGATGGAGCTTCTGGCCTTGTGTCGTACGTAAACGACCATGGACAAACTGGGGCTCTCATCGCTTCAGCACTTGCCAGCAGCACATTTAGTGCTGCAGGCAGTTATCCGTTGACCACTGTGGCGATCAAAGCAAACCACAGGATCAAGACAGCCATGAATTTAGTTGAGGTGGACACCACCGACAAGACCGCTCTGTGGGCAACATCCGCAGCGGTGGTCAGACTCGAGGAGCATACTTTTGATTGGTTTCAGATTGGAGATTCCCTCATTCTGGTCATTTTGAAAGATGCTTCATTTCGCCTGCTCGTGACTGACTACGACCACGACCTCGAGACAATGAAGTTGTGGCGACGATTTGCTGATCAGCAGATCGAGAATATCCGCGAGATTATTGAACCGTTTGATCTCGACGTTACTCGCAAACGAAACATCGACTACGGTGTACTCGATGGTGAAGTAGCGGCAGAAAAATTCTTTAACCACGGCACAGAGTCACTGTACTGTGTGGCACACATACTCATCTTCACTGACGGACTTTTCCTACCAAAGAAAAACCCCGAGGAACCGGATGATTGGAAAACGTTCGTTGATCTTTTTCTCCAGGGGGGTCTGGAAAAAATCCAGAAATACGTCAGAGAAAAAGAAATGGATGATCCACGGTGCTGGAAATATCCACGCTTCAAACAACACGACGATATGGGGGCAATTGCACTTTCTTTCGATTGAGACTACTCTTCTCGATCATCGAGCCACCGGCACACAACCGGTGGCTTTCTTTTGTATATATCTAAAACGGTAGGTTGATCTTGGCGATCAAAAAGAGAATATTAAAATTGAACCAAATATAGAGAGCCAAAAATGGGTACAGGATATACCACTTTGTTTTTGAAAGGCCATAGCCAGCCAGGAGAGCCAGCCACATCATAAACATGACAGCCAAACGTTGGGTAATAAACGGCCAGATATAAAAAGTCAGAGTGACTGGAAACAGAGCAACGAGAATTTTCCATCGTTTGATATCCCCCGTTTTCCATTCTTCCCATACCCCATAGGCAGAGGCTAACCAACCAAAAGAAAAGAGCCACCCAAGAATTTTTACAAGCAACACAAATGTCTTCGGAGCTTCCGTGACGGCCACCGTACCGGCAGTGGTCAACCGATTAAAATAGAGATAATGATATTTCATATACATAAAAATATAAAAACAGGTCAGAGGAACAGCCACTACCACTCCGGCGACTATGATATCTTTTATTTTTTGTTTCCATGGTATATCCATGATGGTAATGAGCAAGACCAAATTGACCACGCCCATGCCACCATATTCTTTAAAGAAAATTCCCACGGCAGAAGTCAGTAGAGAAAAATAATAAAATTTTCGCTCTGATGTATTGACGTACTTGACGGCCCACAGTGTTGCCAGTAAAAAGAAAAACCAACCACCCATATCTGCCATATGTAAGTTTCCGGGGTCAATCACGTAATAGTTGGTCAACACCAGCACAGTACCGAGAAAAGCAATTTTTTCTTCCTTGTATATTTCCAATGCTAAAAAATAAAATGCGCTGATACACAGTAGATAGAAGATGACATTGATCACAGCGAAACTAGTGCTCATATCGTGAACAACGGAGTCCACCACAATCGAGGCGTAAAGAAATGCGGGAGTGGTCAACACTCGATCAAGTTGCATCGTTCCATCAACCGGACTCCCCTCCAGAAACTTTGCAGCTCGAAAATATTCGTAGGCATCCTTTTTGCCCAAATCATGATGATAACCAATATAGAGACATGACAGACATAGACTCAGCACGCTCATACAGATCACCATGCAGATATATTTCTTTTTAAGAACAAATTCTTTCATATTAGTTTTATAACGGTCTTCGGGCCAAGATAAACATTTCATGACCTTTTTCTACTTTATTTTTAAAGAAAGAAAATTGTAACCAATATATTCCCCTCCAGATGAACTGTCCTGAACTAACAATACGACCAATGATTGGGATGTCCCACGCATTAACTGTGGCACTGACCCCCGTCTTTTCATCTTTCTCACCATCAGTCATTCCAACATTCGCAGGTGGGGCTTTTTTTATGATAGTATACATACGTCGTAATATCCAAAATACAGGATAGGTAAAATCCCAAAATACCACGGGGGTCAGTCCAGCACGAACCAATTTTTGACCCATGTCTTCTTCCGTATATCGTCGGTAGTGACCATAAAAATCATCATCCCAGCGCCATTCTCGAGGGTTACTCGGTACGGCAATAAGGAGGTACCCACCTGGTGCAAGCAAGGTATATATTTTTTGCAACGCCAGTTGGTCTTCTTTGATATGTTCAATGACATCCCACAGGAAAATGGTCTTGAATGATCCGGTCTCATCAACAAGTAACTTTTTCTCCACTTGTATCTGTGGATAGTTTTTTAAATTTTGTGTTGTCCGTGCGATAGCAATATCTGACATATCAATAGCTTTTCCCTGCCAACCTTTTGTCCCAACATATGCACTGATATCACCAATACCACACCCAATATCCAAAAAAGGACCGGTCAACCCACACTGCTCGATGAAGCGATCGAGACAGTAAAACATATAATTTTTAAGTGGAATAAAATTAGCCATTTTTTTTAAATATTTTATGTATTATATAAACCCCCATCACTCGTAATATGGACATGCCATACTCAAAACTTCTTTTAAAATTGATCTGGGAGGCCTCGGGAAAATATTTTGTTGAGATAGGTGCCTCACCGATCTTCATGTCGGCAATTTTCATCTGTACAATAATCTCTGTATCAAAAACAAAATCATCAGAATTTTGTTCAAGGGGTAATTGTAATACTTTTTTATCATATGCACGAAACCCTGAATGATACTCACTCAAGTGATACCCCAATACAATATTTTCTATTGTTGTTAGAAAAATATTTGCCACGTATTTCCAGTACGGCATACCACCGGCTAGTGCATTTTGCCGAATAAGCATACGTGAACCAATCATGGCATCATATTCACCACGAATAATTGGTCCGACCATATCTGGTAAAAAGATAGGATCATATTGAAAATCTGGGTGAACCATGACCACAATATCCGCACCGAGAGCAAGCGCTTGTTTGTAACAGGTTTTCTGATTGCCACCATACCCACGATTTTTTGGATGAACAAACACCTGTAAACCAAGCCTTTTGGCTACTTCCACCGTATTGTCACGACTGGCATCATCAACAAGGATAATATCGTCAACTATACCAGCAGGTATAGCGTCCACAGTAGCTTTCAATGTCTTTGCTGCATTATATGCAGGCAATACAACGATAATTTTTTTATTATTAATCATTGTATGGAAACAGATATTTTTGGTGCTTTCCGACAATCATACACAATAGCAGAAATATAGTGATCAGTCTGATTGTACACAATCGGACACGAGTCCAAATATCGTCGATAGACTGAAGCGGGGTCAATACGTGGAATATTGAGTTCAAAATAAAAATCTTTGTAGGTGTTGAGACCAATAACTTTCTCATTGATATCAAATTCTGGCGACGTATAGAGACGCTTTTCATATTTCCCTATTTGTTGAATTTCGTATCCGCCATTGTCGTTGTACACCACCACTTTTTTAACATCTGGATTATTTTTTATAAACTCCACCGCCCCTGCAAGCAAATGTGGTGCCGAGCCATTGATCAAACCGAACAAATATTCCTCGGCAAAAACCGCGTTGTAGACCAAACCAAGTGGGATGAGAATAAGCAGTGTTTTTTTACGCCATTCTGGTAAAAAGAATGCTCCAACAACCAAGACAAGCGATACAATCCAGATCAACGCCATAAACAGAAACGACACATAAAAAGGAAACGGACCAGAACCACCAGAAAAAACATACAAAAAATTCCAATGAAGAGAAAAAACTCGTGAGACCCATGCTGACTTTGGGTACAGTGATGGTACAGACTGTGACAAAAAACAGACACACAATACAAGCAGACTAAGGATTGTTCCAGAAAAGA
This sequence comes from uncultured bacterium, assembly GCA_903870365.1. Taxonomy (GTDB): domain Bacteria; phylum Patescibacteriota; class Minisyncoccia; order Phycocordibacterales; family DATDWN01; genus CAIQCQ01. The sequence goes on from CAIQCQ010000020.1 coordinate 18,048, forward strand.
TGTGATTTCTGTCAGCTTTTGTTGCACTTGGCTCACCCAATACGGAAACGATAGCTACTGCAGTCAAAGCACACAATGGAATGATAATAAACTGCAAGTATCGATCGAGCGCACCGAGAGAAAAATCAAACAAAATAATGTAGAAAATAAAACCAAAAATAAGGTAACTAAGAAATGGCACGAGTTCTTTTAGTTTATGCCGTGGCGTAAACAACGGGATGAGACAGAGAAATGGTGAAGCATACAAAATAGCTTTGACCAATTGTATGAAGGTTTGAAACCAATTACGACTACCCGTAGCAAAATGTTCCCAATACGTCACCGAACCACTCAAGCTGAAAAATGGAAACAGTTTTTGTGACAAAATAAGAAGTACAATAAAACCCACAATAAAACCGACACCATACCCTCCATAGCGAATAATGTCTTGGGTTTTCAATAGCTTTCTTTTCTCCCACAAAAAATCAGCAACTACCGCACCGATTGCCAACACAAAACTCACTTTGATAAACAGTCCAAGGATGGCGAATACAACGGCGAGCCCGAGCCACATATTTTTTTTAGTCTGTGCTGTTCGCCAGGTGTCATAGGCCAACAACATACAGAGAAAGAAAAATGGCATAACTGCCCCATCAGTATCTACCATGAGAGAAGCGAGGATGGAAAAATAAGATAGTGTAAAAAGTAGTGCCCCCACGTACCCCACTTGTTTACCAAAACGCTTTTTCAAGACGTAATAGAACAAGACAAGACTTAATGTGCCAAACAACAATGGCACCAATCGAAAATGAATATTGAACCCAACAAGTTCGCCTGCCGTCCGATATATAAACTCAGACAACGGCGGGTGTGGAATCTGTAAGTCACTGGTTTGATTGATTGGGTTGGCAATGATTGGCCACTTGTATTCATCTTGGTGGAGAGGTTCTGAAAGTCCTGGTACACGGATGACGAGAAAGATGACGACAAGAAAAAACAAAGAAGTTTTTTCGTGCTCTTTCATCCAAGACGTAGCTTTTTCAAACATATGGTTGAAATTCTAACAAACTATAGCTTTTTCAACACTATTGACAATATAAATATATAATGCTAATGTTTCTTTAGGAAAGGAAGGTAAAAATGCTCGTTACAATTTTGACGATTTTTGCAGATCTCTGCAATTTTTGTCTGCCTAATAGTTTGGCAGAAGTTATCCTTAAGAAACTGGCGGTCAATGACCCGCTCCCCCCGTCAAAAGGCCGGGTGGTTATCATGCCAGTAGCTCATGGCACAACAATCGACAACCGACCCACGGCCGGACTAAAGACTGTGGTGAAAGAGACATACTTCTTGGCGACCATCCACTACCAAGGAAAAGCTACTCTTATTTATAACGCTTATTCTCAATCCCCCGATCCATCCATTGAAAGGCGATTCAAAGAAGATCATTTGGGTGGAATTTACGGGGGCCTCGCCGAGAGCTCAATCGACGAGGTTGTTAATGCAGACGAAATATTTTCGAAAGAGGGGTTACCAGACGTATTCATCTGGCAGACTGATCAGGCACATTCAATACGAGCCAAAATCATTCTGCAAGCGTTTTACCCGGACACGACAGTCTGTGTGAGATCAGTGCTGGTGAGGGACACCATCGACCCGAAAAGTGCGATGGGTACCTACCACAACATCTGGAGAATACTTATCCTCCAGATAGCTCCCACACCATTATTCTGGTGGTGGAGCCGCAAAGGAAAAAAATATCTCGCTACCAAAGCTGGGTTCCATCAACCAGCGGCCAAGTAACTTGGCCAAGGCCCACCCTCACACGGTGGGCCTGTTTTTTCACATACTTGCTTTTATATATTTATTATGATTTAATATTACCAGGAGGTGGGTTATGCTCACGAATTGGGAAGTGCGGAACAAGACACCACAAAAAGGAATTGTTGTAGACGCAGTGGTTGGTATGACCATTGCTCAACTACCAAATGGGCGTGTGGGTACCGCCCTCAAACCCATCATCAATGAGCTAGTGTACGCACTCAAAAACAATGCACGGAGAGTCGTTTTTTCCAATCGGTTTACTCGGCAAGGGGTGACTCTTGTCGAATTGATCCGGAGAGAAATACTTGGGATGGGGGTGCACAGAGACAGGATTGTCATCCCCAGTCCATGCAGAAACGTCGGTATCAAAAACACATTTGAGGAAGCATTGTTTGCCATCCAGATGTGCAAAAAAAATAAGTGGCAAACTCTTTTGGTCGTTGGCAACCACCTTCATATGCGAAGGGTGTTAGCAGCGTTTGAGGTGGTGATGACCCAAGAGGATTATCACGTCACTTTGTACAACAAGAGTGTCGGGAAACATGACAATAGTTATGGACCGAATGGAGCGGTCCAGTGGAGGTTTAGATACGCCAGTTGGTTCTTTCTCTACGAAATTCTGCTGGCCCTGCCAGCATCCATCGCCTTCGGGTGGTGGAAAGTATTTTAGACAAGGCTCGCCTCCACATGGAGACGAGCCTGTTTTTTTATGTAAATACACTTGATTCCCGTCTACACGGGAATGACGGAGGAAGATAAAAGTCCGCGAAGCAAGCCAGACATCAGAACGAAGATTATTTTTCAAAAGAGGCTTCGCAGGCGGGTAGCCGAGAGAGAGCAAAATCGTACCAACGATTTATGCGCACTCTTTTAAAAATAATCCGAGTGACTACTTCTTTCTCGCAACAAACAACATCTGGCCAGCAAATGGCTTGATTGGTGACTGTAGATACATGCGCACAAGCCACGGTGACAATGGAATGATGCCTGGACGAGACTTGAGTGAAAATGGCAAAAACTTTGGAAACTTTTTTACAATTTCTAAATCGTGTGACACAAGAAAAGCTTCGAGTGCGGTGTGTGAAAAAACTTTTTTATGCGTCGGGTCATCAAAATATGTTTTGTATGAATATCGATAATTTGGCTGCATCAAAATAAGTTGCCCACCATCTTTCAAAATTCGTTTTACTTCTCGCATCATATCTTTCAATTCCCGATCATCTAAATGTTCAAATAAATTACTGGCAAAGACAACATCGACTGAATTACTTGGCAAACTACGTGGCAAGGTGTCCTGGATAAACTCAACACCCTCTCCAGCAAATTTTCCTGAATCTCCGGAAATATCCACCGCGTACCGTTTTTGTGCAGAAACATTATTTATAAAATCACAATAGCCCGAACCCATATCCACCACTACCTGGGCTGTGCCAATATATGATTGCAAAAACTGGACGATCTCTTTCCAGACAACGTGACGGTCAGGATTTTGTACATAACGCGATGTGTAGTATGAATCTGCCATAATTATAATTTTATAAATCTATATCTGATAATCATTGGTATCATATGAAACCCTAACTTGGCAGCTTTCCAAATACTACCCGTATACATCGACATTCCCACTCGCTCCTTAAATATAACAGGTATTTCAATAGTTTTTACATTTTTACGCAACAACCAGATCATAAGCTCTGGAGAAAATTGACCATCACCCTTGGACAAAGAAAACAACGGTTTGATTTTTTTTATTACCGACCGTGAGATGAGTTTATAGGTACAACCAACATCGGTCAACACAGGACCATTAAAAAATACTTCAACACCTTTGGCCCAGAGCCAATTACCAAACCGCACAGGAAACGGCATAAATGCTCCAGAATAAATAGCTGCGCGTGAAGTCCGTGTACCGAGCACTGCATCAAATTCATCAGAATACGCCAAAAACTTTTCAATATCTTTTGCCTGAAATGTACCGTCTGCCTCTACCATGACCACCAAGTCGCCTGTAGCCTCTATAATCCCACGCATCAGGGCATGGCCATACCCCTGATGTTCACTTTCTATAATGTGTCGCGCGTGTGTCTTTTGTATTTCACTTGCTGTATTACCCAAGGCATTGTTGTCCACCACCACCACCTCGTCCACCACACCAGTCGCAAAAAAATCATCCACGACACGGCGAATAGTTTTTTCCTCATTATATGTCGGTATGACAACACTGACAGTTTTTTGTTTATACATCCCCTTAGAGTTTTAATGAAAATATTTAAATAACTAAATAGTCTATGTGGTAATACCATAATATCACCGTATCAGTCCACTGGATAAAATTCTAATGGGATACATTATATTTTATACTACGAGATATATCTTACATATACGTACACAACTTCTCCATCAATGTATTCAAACTTTGACTTTTAACTATGCCAGCAACCGCATTATCATACCGCACTGTATCATCTTCATCAAAAGACACCAACCTCTCTATTTTTCTGGCCATATCATCGACCACACCTGTCGTATATGACTCATCCGGAACAAGATGCCTCATCGAAGTATTACTGATGAGGACCTTCATGCCAGAGGCGATGGCTTCAACAACAGTCTTATCAAAACTCCCCGATGGGGTGAGATTTAAAAAAATATCATGACTCTGGTACATTACTGGTACCTGTACAAACGGCACACCTTTTTCAAAAAAAACTCTATCCGACACACCACACGCATCTGCGCGATCTTTGAGCGTTTCCAAATAGCCAATATCTTTTGGTAATACATTACCGACCACCGTCAAAGTCGCGTCACTCCCTTTTAGTTTAAGTTCTGCCAGTACATCAATAGCCATTTCAATCTTTTTGATCGGAGCAATTCGCCCAAGCATCAATAACGAACTTTTCTTTCTCATCTTAGATCTCGTATCTCGTATTTCATTACTCACAAATATCTCTGTATCGATACCCGCAGGCATGACAGTCGTCTTTGCAAACCGCGCAGTAAAAGAATGTGTCGATGTACAAAATACTTTATCTGACAACATAACTGCCAGACTTGTCTGCCAGTCTCCATGGGGATGATTTCTCCAAAAGAGCACCTTCTTACCAAGTAGTTTCCAGACCAAACCACCGAGCAAAATATATTCTTGATTCATGTGAACAAAGACCACATCGTAGTCATGACGTAGTCTCCAAATGTATTTGTAAAAATTAAGTATATAGCGTAGCTTCCCTATACTTGAATCTTGAATTTTGAATCTTGAATCTTGAAATTTCTTTTTACCCAAACAATACACCTCCACATTCTTGGGTAAGGTATGTTCCCCTTCACGTAAACAAATGACATCCACATATTCCATTCGTAGAGCAAATTCTTCAATCCACCGGTGAAAAAAACCGAGTGCTGTATCCTGCGTATCTACTGCCTGGGTAATAACAAGTATTTTCATCCCGTTAAAGTTTTAATAAAAACATTTTAATAATTATGTAGTTTACATGGCAATAATACGCATTACTATTCACTGTGTAGTGATAAAATTCTAACGGGATCATATTATAAAAATTCATCCAATACCTCCGTCGTCACCAATACCGCCTGTTGTTTAAAAACAATATGTTTAGACATAAAAAATGTACAGAAAGCTGTGCACGCGCCGGCAACAATTTGTCCAGTTAATACATATGTATGGAGCCACTCGACAGAAACAAACAAAATACAGGTATTGATAGCCAGGCCAACAAGTGACGTACCTAAATACAACACACTTTGTTTGTGTAAATTACCTCCAGAATATTCCCGAAACGTCCAGTACTTGTGAAAAAAGAGACTAACTAAAAAACCAAACATAAAAGCAAGGATCGAAGCCGTAATGTAATACACATGCAAAACAGAATTAAAAACATACAGTGACAACAAATTCACCACAGCAGATGTACCACCACCAATAATATATCGAATAATCTGATGTTGTGTAAAACGTTGAATCATGGATTAAAAAATTAATAATATGAGAATAAAAGAATTCCACTATTCCACTATTCCACTATTCTTTACCGTATCCTCTATTCCCTTCACATACTCTGCTACATAAGTATCATAACTTGGTATATGAGCACTGACATCAGTATACAATCGATCAGCAATAAGCATTCGCTCCGTATTATGTGAAATAAGTGTCCGTATATGTGAGACCATACACAGTGTATCACCCACAGGGCAAACATATGCATTGACTCTATTGACTAATACTTCTCCTGCAATACCGACATCAGTCGCCACTACCGGCAAATGAGCCAATCCCGCTTCAACAATAGACATACCGTAGCCTTCATATTCTGACGTAGACAAAAAACACTGAGCAGACTTCATCAAACCAAAAACCATTTTTTGTTGGCCAAGAAACAGAACGTGTCGTTCAAGACCAAGCCGACGAGCCATATGTTTTAATCGTAATTTCTCCGGACCATCTCCTGCAATAGCCAAACCAACATATGGGTGATCTGCTACAAGATGACTCATAATAGACAGTGCATCATCAATCCGTTTCTCCTTACTCAACCGACTCGCCATCAATATAATAAACGTACAACCTGGTAGACGACTCTTGAGACCACTAGAGACTGGGGTAGCCTGTAAGGCTTCCATATCAACACGGATTGGTAAAACTTGCACACGAGCACGTAACTGTATACCTGAGTCTCTCAAAGAGTCCGCAATACGCTGTGAGACCACCCGGATACCGGTAGCCCGGGGTAACAACCAGCGAGCCAATAATACTCGAATACGTTGTAACGTGGAGGTAATAAAATAGGGACTCAAAAAATCAGTATGGACCTGAAGGTGTAAGGGGAGATGATACGCCCGAGCAATACGCCAACCAACAAAACCACATTCAAATGGATCCTGACTCGAAACGACTACATTTCGAGAATTTTCAATTTCTAATTTCCAATTTCCAATTATTTTCTTACCAAGACGTATAGCATCTGGAACGTACATCCATCGGGAAATAGAATTTGTCGGGTATACCCATACATTCCCTCCCAACTTGTGACATGTGACTTGTGACATGTGACTTGTCGCGAAGACGACTATATGCAATTCCCCCATTTTTTGACCATATTCAATCACTCGTCGAGAGACTGCACTCTCTGGATTAAACAAACTTCTATCTGTTCCAATGGTAAGTACTTTTATCCCGTTAGAGTTTTTAATCATATTTTTTATTAAATAAAATATTATGTAGTACCTTAAATTTTATATTATACCATTTCTAAAATAGATAAAACCCTAACGGTATTCAGGATAGTGTATTAAAAATTTCTATATATTCTCGCACAATTTCTTGTGGTGTGTGTGTAAAAGAAAACAACGATATTCGTCTGGAATATTCTGCATACGTTTGCGCATCTAATAATGTTTCAATACCACTGACAATAGACTGCACATCGCGCGGGTCTATCCAAATAACACAATCACCCACCCGATCTCGTATACCACAATCAGAAGTTACTACCGCCGGCACCCCCATCGAAAGTGCATCCAACACAATATTTGGACTAACTTCTGAAAACGATGGGACGACTAAACAATAGGTTTCTTGTATCCTGTCCAACAAACGGGCATGATTTGAAATTTCTGTATCAAGCGACACGTCAGTCACACGCTCTCCGATCACCAAAAAAGCTTTTTTCAAAGAAACAATATTTTTCAAAAATATATTACGTGATGGCGAAAGAATAATGTGCTGTTTTGGTGTCACACTGCGTTTTCTGCGTTCTACATATACATTTTCTACAATAGCTGTTTTGCTCATATCAATAGTATATGGATCAGCCATAATATCTCGTTGCCAGGGAGTACTAAACACAACCTTGTCAGCATGATCAAACACAAATTTAGTGATAGAAAAGATTATTTTTTCTTTTCTCGTATATTCTCTGGGTTGTATATAAAATTCTGACAGCAACACTTGTTCCTTTGTTCGTTCCACATACGCTTCCCACAAGAAATCTCCGCCAACACGGACTACCACTTTTCTCCGAGTTATCATGGCTACTAGTACCGCAGGCAAACCGGCAGAAAATGTATCAAGTACTACGATATATTCTGTGTGCAATACAGCGGGTAGGAGCCGGAAAAAATAAAAAATATGACGAAGACCTGTTGGTAGTTTTTTCAACATACCATAGGTCACTACATGAACTTCTCCCCCTTGTATGTGAAAACTAGATGCAAGCATCTCTGCATACTGAGCCGGCCCACCAATCTCTGGTGGATAGATAGGGGCTGCAATAGTTACTCTATATTTTTTTGTAACAGATGTAGTCATTTGCAATTTTTAATTCTCCTATTCTCCCATTCTTCTATTCCTCTATATCTTTAATTCCTCTATTCCTGTAACAACGGTCTGAATACTTTTTCTTTCATCTGCTCCACCACCATCGGCCATCCATATCGAGTCATCACTCGTTCCCTGCCTTGCCGAATAATCTTTTCCTGTAATGCCCGATTATTCACAATCTCCATAATCGCCTCACTCAAACTCTTTGGATTATCTGGGCGACAAAAAATACCCGTTTCGCGATCATCAATAAAATCAGGAATACCTCCAACGGGAGTAGTCACCACAGGTTTTCCCGCAGCCATGGCTTCAATAAATGAATTACCAAAACCCTCTGAACGCGACGGCCTGACAAATATATCAGATACAGCCAAAAAAAGTGGAATGTCCTGCTGGGGTAAAAAACCTAAAAACGTCACTCGCTCTCTTACTCCTAGTTTTATGGCCAACGCACGTAAACGCTGTTCCTCTTCACCTTTACCCACAATCAAAAAGCGTATATATTCAGGTAAATAAGTCAGTGCAGTAATACAATCATCGATGGCATTTTTCTTAACCAATCGTGATGTGGTAATTAAAAAAATATCCCCAGGTTTTTTACCCAGTTTTTCTATGAGTGCATACTGGTCAGTTTTTTTTGGTGCGACAGAAAAATACTTCAGATCAACTCCATTTGGGACCACCACAACATCTTTGGTATGTCCCATATCACGACCAAACGCAGCTAAAAATTCTGAGATCGCCTGGACCTGATCTGCTTTTTTAAACATCAAGACCAACAATGGATAGGCAATCAACGTCTTTCTTTTTATCTCTGCAAGTGGTGTGCCTTCTTGCAACGTCAACAAAAATTTAATATCTGAACCAAACCATAGTCGCATAAACAAAGCAGCAAACCCCGCATAGGTCATGATGGACCAGACAATGTCAAACGGTTGCTCGGTGTAGAGTTTGACCCCTTTCCAAAAACCCACAAATGGAAAAAATATTTTGGGACAGCGAACACGATACACGAGTATACTACCAATTTGTTCCATGGCTGGCAGATTTTTATACAAATCCAAAGTAATCATGGTCCATTCAATCGTCCGTATTCCAACCGTAATCTTTTCCACTGCCACTTCTGCCCCACCAATATGTGGGTGGTAGCCAATAGAATATATAAGTACTCGTTTTTTAGGGGTCGCCAATTTTGCCATATGATAGGGTATTTTACCACAAAAACACTGTCTCAAACAGACAAAAAATCACTGTATCTAGTGATTTTTTGTTATACCTATTGACGCATTTTTGGCTCATCAACCTGGAGTAGTTGCCGTAACACATCCTCAGGAACTTCACGGGTGCCAGAAGATTGAACATAGAAACTTGAAGCTTGTGGAACAAATTTTTTTTCTGGTTGCTGTTGTGGTTCCTTATTTTTCGCTACATCATCTGGTTTTTTCTCAGTCTTTACTTCTTCATATTTCTTTTCTTCAGGCTTCTGACTTTGAGCTTCGAATTTCATTCCCTTTCCTTCATCACTATTCAAATTTCGAGCCTCAGGCTTCTGGTCTCTATTCTCGTACGCCACTTTTGAAGACTGAGGGGTGAATCTTGAATCTTGAGAAGAATCTTTTTTATCTCCTGTACTATTCAAGCTTCTAGCTTCAAGCTTCGATTCCACTTGTTTTACTTCAGTAGGTTTCATCTCCATCTTTATCTCATCAAACTTCCCATCTCGAGCTTCGGTTTTTCTTTCCTCTTCTTTCGTATTATTCGTACTTCGTACTTCATTATTCGTCATTCGATCTCCTGGCTTCACCTCCCCACCCTTCTTCGCCATGACCATAGCCAGAGCATCCTTTAAACTATTTACATTCTCTTTAGTTGGGACCTTTGCTTTCTCATGTTCTGGACGCAGATCTTTCAGAAATATTTTATTACCCCCATTATTTGCATTATAACCTTCTCTAGATTCTAACTTTCTATTTTCATCTGATATTTTCGAAGATTGAGGCTGGAAGTTTGAAGCTTGAAATGAAGAGACTTTATTTCCTGTGACATTCAAATTGGGAGCTTCATGTTTCACCTCACCAGAATTCATCCCCATCTTTATTTCATCAAGTTTCGGGATTCCAGCTTCTAATTTCACCCCTCCTACTTGCTTCTCTAATTCTTCCTTGGCTTTCTCGAAAACCATTTTGTTTGGATCTCGAGCTTCGGACTTCTGGCTTCGAGATTCCACCCCACCTACCCCCAACTCCCTCTCTGGGGTCAGTGGTGCCCGAAACTCTACCGGTGACGGTATTTGCCGTACTACACCCCCAGTCTGGCCTTGTCCACCTCCTGTGCCGTATCCTTGGTTTCTATTTCCAAAGCTTCCGCCGTACTGTGGACTACTTTGCCCTCGATTTCCTCCCCCATCATAATTATTATTTCGCCCGTCATTGTTTGACCTTTGTGGTTGTATAGTTCGGCCATCTTCAAAAAACTTAGTCACATCATTTTCAACATCCTGACGTATTCGTCCATATGTTTGCCGTGAATATGCGAGAGCTTGTTCTTTAAAAGAAACTGCGGGTTTTGCTATTGGAAACAATGTTGTTGCAGAAAATGGAGTCGACGATGTGCCATCAATCATCAATTTTAAATATATCTGAGCAAAACCAAGATTAACCAGATCCTCTGCAGTAAACACCGGAGAAAATTCTTTTTCTAATAATTCTGCGTCCATGGCACCCACACGAAAAGTAATCATGGTACCCACGTTACCAAACACCGCATCACGCACCTCCTCCTCCATTTGTTCGACGTACTGGTGGGCCACCGTCAAACTCAGTTTGTATTTTCGTGCCTCAGACAAAATATCTGCAAAAGATTTGTTTGCAAACGACTGGAATTCATCCACATACAAATAAAAATTTGGCAATTTATTCAAATCAGATTCTTTCAAATCTGCACGGGACATTGCCGCCAAATATATTTTGGTAATGAGCATCGAGCCAATCAGTCGTGCATTGAGTTCCCCCACCTGTCCCTTTGAAAGATTAATGATCAAAATCTTTTTCGTATCCATCATCTCACGTACATCAAACGAGGATTTTGATTGACCAATAATATTTCGAACGAGCGCGTTGCTAGTAAACTGTCCGACTTTATTTTGAATTGCAGGAGTAGCCTCTGCCGCAAATTTTTCGGTATATTTTCCAAACTCATCAACCCAAAAAGACTTGGCAGACGCATCAGTAATATTGTCCACCACTTTTTTACGGTACTCTTTGTCAGACAACATTTTGTTGATACTGAGTAAGCTAGAATTTGGATATTCAAGGAGCGCAATAATGGCATACTGCAAAATATATGACATACGTGCAGACCATGCATCTGCCCAGATCTTTTCAAAGGTCGCCATGAGACCATTGACCACGAGATGCCGTTTGTCCGGGTTCACATCTTCCATCACATTAAATGCAATGGGGTACTCCATATCAAACGGTGCAAAATAGAGTACATCTTTGACTCGATGCTCGGGAATATAATCAAGTAATTTTTCAGCAAAACTACCATGGGGATCAATAACCGCTAATCCTTCACCATTTTGAATATCTTGAATAGCGAGATTTTCAAGCAAAGTCGACTTACCCATACCCGTCTTTCCAATAACATAAGTATGTCGAAGACGGTCTTTGGCTTTAATACCAAATTTTATTTTCTTATTACGTGCATCCGTCTCGGCAAAATATGTAATTGGGTTGAGAGGATCCATATGATAAATTATATCATAATATAAATTTCTAATTCCTAATTTTGACTAGTGAGGAGTGAATAAATGGTAAACTATTCATATCGTCCGAGTGAATACAAAATACAAGACGAAGTGCTTTTATTATTCTAATTAACCTGAAAAAAATCCAAATTTCCAATGAATAAATGTTAAAAAAACAGAAAACCGGCCGAAGCAAGTTTCTGTTTTGCTTCGGCCGGTTAATCGAGCCAGTTCGCTGGACCTTGCGGACAATTAATGTATGCCAACTTTGAGCCTTTCTGAAATTGGCAATCCCTCACCTTCCTCCAACCTTTTTGGACCAAAAGTTCCTCAATTTGTTTAACCATATCGTATGGTCCAATCAATATCGGAAGACATCCAGAGTTCATTTGCAACACGATGTATAGTTTGTCCATTTCTTCATCTCCTAATATTTATTATAGCCAAATAAAATAAATTGTCAATAGACTCTCCCTACTATGAAAACCAAATAATAAACTAAGCTCCTTTGAGGATTTTTCGTGAGGGTCGCGTATAAATTTCAAAAATATTACGAGCCATACTAGGGCGTATGGTGAGGAATATTTTTGAAATTTAGACGATGAGATTCGCGAAAAAGACCAAAGCTGTTATTGAGTAGCAGGAACCAACGCAGCAGTAGTATATGTATTGGCAGCCGACCACAACATCCACGAATTCAGTCCCACATCATACGTCGCTTTGATCTGATCATCCACTTCAGTCGGTCCATATGTCCCACCATAACTGAAATCTTGTAACCATGGTCGCAACATCGTCGCTGGATATGACTGTTTCGCATACAACTGAATTTTTGCCTTTGCCGTACTTGTAGCAGTACTTCTATTGACAATAGGCACAGCACCGATAAAATCCACCGGCGTTGTTGTCGACTCCACCCGCTTGACTGCCTCGCTCATGGAATACTGAATCACCTGATAGACGTGAGTATTTGGATTACCAAACCCACCAAAATTCGTAGCAAAATGTGATGGATAGACCATCGGTGCGATATAGTCAAAGTACGGCTCGGCACGATCAAGCTGTTGCCCAATACCCATATCATCTTCTGCCACCGTCGTCATGCCAAACAAATCAGCTGACATAACCACGCCCGTTGGCTTTACATGCTCACGCAAATACTTCCAAAACATTTCCACTGCTAAACCTTTGTTGAGCGGACTACCATCAATATTTGGGTTGATAAACGCCGCATCAGACAATTTGCCATCTGATGGGTAGCGTATGTAGTCATAATTCAGTTCATCAAAACCAATATCATGAGCTTCTTTAGAAAGCTCCACCACCACATCCCAATACGGCTTTGATGAGACATCAATATACGACAGTCCTTTGGTATCCTTCCATGGACCACCAGTCGACTTACTCTGGATAGCCTGGTCAGGATGAGCTTTTGTGTAAAATGGATCTTGGAAGACCGTAATACGTCCGATGACATAGATCCCCTTTTGGTGGAGACTTTCAATAAAGGCCTGCATGTCCGGCGCTCCACAGCTCTTCATGGACGCAGATGCGAGTAGTGGATTGGTCGTCTTAAAACCAATCGTTCCAGAAAAATCCTTAATATCAATAATGATTGAATTCAATTCAGTCGTCTCTACAAGATCAACCAGTTTTTTTCGGAAACTTGGTGTGCCCACCACACACTGACTCATATATATCGCCTTAACCTGGGTCGGTGTTGGAATGTGATTTGAAATAATTGTTGTATCTGCATGCTCTGTAGTTGTCGTGGCCACCGACGCCATGAGCCCATGCTGACTATATGTCGTACTAGAAAAAGAAAAGAAACACAAAAGAAGAGCTATACCGACACAACCAAGAGCAATAAAAAGTATGTTTTTTTTAAACACGGGCATATTTTATTCAAGTGGAGGAATGTCCTGCGTCTCTTGGACCTGTTCCGCACTATTTGTTTCCAAAGAATGTGATGGTTGTTCAAAAGACATATCAGTCATTGTTTTCTTTCTTGGTCGGCGGATAGGTTTTTCTTTACTGACCACTGGTGTATTTTGTGTTTTCGGTAAGTCTATTTTTATATCCACCTTTATAGACAAAGCAATAAGGACAAGTGCCACCACGATAACCAGACCAAATTTCCAACTCAGTGGAAAACCGAGAAGCGGAATAATGAGAAGAAAAATGCCAAGATATAGTGTTCGTGAATTTGTGATCATCCCGTTAGAATTTTAATGCGATCTTTATAATAATTAAATAGTCTGTGTGACAATAATATATTTACACTATATCACCCGTATAAGTAAAACTCTAACAGGATCATGTTAATGTTATATTTTATTTACAGATATTATACATACAAAAATTTTTAATACAAAAATAGCCCTCGGTTGGGCTTTTTTGTATCTCTAGATTCAAGCTTCCATATTCTCCCTACAGTGCCTTTTCTGCCTCAACAATAACCTTTGTCATAGCCACAATCACATCTACTGGATTCTCACGCTGAGCAGTCTCCCCTGAGGTCATGACCGCATCCGCACCATCCAGCACAGCGTTGTACACATCAGACACATCTGCTCGAGATGGCTGAGATGAATTCATCATCGATTCCATCATCTGTGTGGCAACAATAATAAACTTACCAGCTTCGTTACATTTCTTAACCATCATTTTTTGATATGCAGGAACACGTTCAAACGGTACTTCAATAGCTAAATCTCCACGCGCCACCATGATACCATCCGCCGCCGCAATGATGGCATCGATATCTTTGATTGCCTGTGGTGTTTCTACCTTTGCAATGATTTTAGCTGTGCAACCTTTGTCATCCAAAATTTTTCGAAGATCTGCAATATCCTGTGCGCTTCGGACAAATGACAATGCCATATAATCTACTTTGTTTTGTACACCAAACTCCAGGTCTGCGATATCCTTATCTGTGAGTGCCTTGATAGACAGACTAGAATCTGGCAAGTTCACCCCTCGCTTACTCTTGATAGATCCTCCAGAAATAACCTCAGTTACGACGTCGTTACCATTGATTTCCACGACCTGCAATTTCTGCTTACCATCATTTAAAAAGATCATTTCTCCAACTTTTACCTCGGTCGCAAGTGGCTTGTAGTTTACAGATACTTTATCGACTGTGCCCTCTACAGTGTCTGTGGTCAAAGTAAATCGTGCACCAGGGACAAGCTCAACAGGCTCAACAGCAAACATACCGATACGGATCTTTGGTCCTCCAAGGTCCTGCAGGATCTCCAGTGGCTGACCAAGTTTTTCTGATGCAGCACGTGCACCATCGACACGAGGCTGATGTTCTGCAAAATCACCGTGTGAAAAGTTAAGGCGAACAATGTTTACTCCGGCCTGAGCAAGAGCAATAATGGTCTCTGGATTTTCTGATGCGGGACCGATGGTTGACACAATCTTGGTTTTTTTCATACTGAAATTAAATTAAAAAGATTAAATATGAGCAAGAATACTTTTTTATTTTGTCTAGCAATAAATGAGTACACGAGTATCTTCATATATATCGTCTGAGCAAAGACAAAACAAAAAAGGCGCGAGCCCTTATGTAATAAATATAGCATATTTCCGTCTTATGTGCAAAAAAAATGGTCACCCCTCCGCATACTGCAGAGTGGTGACCATCAGGTTTCAAGGGGTTAGGCAAAGATTTCTTCCCTTTCCCCAAAAGAGCGTTGCGGTGGATTTCCACGAGAAGGGAGACTTGTTCCCAATACTTTTTCGCAAAACTGGTCAGCAACCTCTTCGGGATATAATTCCCCGTCGATTTTCACCAACTGGACTCGTCGATTAATATACCTGATCATCGCCGGACCATACCGATCGAATTCATTGACTCGACGGACTCGAGCATTCTCGTCTGTATCGTCCTTTCGTCCTCGCTTTGCCACTCGCAAACGTTCAAGAGCTTCTTCTTTGGAAACATCCAGATGTACCCCCGTCACATGATGATGTGAAAGAAGTTTGAAAACGAAGTGCAACTGCTTAATACTCCGTAATCCATCAAGTACAACGCGGTCAGGTAAACCGTCCGGAAAATTCTTTTTGATCAAAGTGATAATTCTATCATCATCGATCAATACGCCCACTGCCATTTTTTGATGAGAGTGAACATCATTCTCCTCAGCTAAAAGCAAAGCACTCGTTTCAATATGAGTATACCCTGCTTCAATAGCCCTTTGACTTACTGTTCTCTTTCCGCCCCCAGATCTGGCGATCAAAAGAACTGCATGCTTATGTATGTGTCTAGCCACTCGTTTCCCTCTCCCTTAAATTTGGACAAAAAAAAGAACTACCTCGTCCGGGGATTATTATACAGGAAAAACAGATTTAATCAATGGAAACAAGCGATATACCCCACAAAATGCGCGCGCCAAGGATGACGTGGTCACAGATATTTTTCACCAGAAAAATATCTGTGACCAC
>CAIQCQ010000021.1 GCA_903870365.1 uncultured bacterium
ATACTTCGAGCAATTTCTCTGTATCCATACCCTTTGTCTAACAAGATCTTGATTTCTAATCTATCGACTAACTTCAATTTTGGTTTTTTCGCCATACAAGAATGATACAACTGTCCTGATTCATTACGGAATGGATTGGCGGAGTTCTTACATGGACTCGCTGGTAGTGACAGTTAAATTTCCGTAAACGGCACCACCCTATTTTGTTCGAAAGGAGAAAGTATGAAAAACAGTATTAAGCCCCGGCATTAAGCACGGGGTTTTCTTTTACCTAAATTTTGTTATACTAATTTTGTTGTGTATAACCCCCCTACGAGCAATCGGAGGGCGTTTCATCGTATATATGTCAAACCATAAACTAGATAAAAATGCGGATAAAATTGTGGTGAAGGGAGCAAGAACTCACAACCTAAAGGATATCACCGTTGAAATGCCACGCAACAAGATGGTGGTTTTTACGGGACTTTCAGGATCAGGTAAATCATCACTTGCTTTTGATACTATCTTTGCCGAAGGGCAGCGACGATATGTGGAGTCACTATCATCATATGCACGGCAGTTTTTGCGACAAATGCAAAAACCTGATGTGGATGAAATTTCTGGGCTTTCACCAGCTATCTCTATTGACCAAAAATCCCGAAGCAACAACCCTCGTTCGACTGTGGCGACGATTACCGAAATCTACGACTATTTGCGTATTCTATATGCGCGCATTGGCCACCCACACTGTCTCATCTGTGGTGATGAGATTTCTAAACTTTCCAACGAGGAAATAAAGAATTTTATATTAGAAAAAGTCAGTGAGAAAAAAGTGTTGTTTAAAAAGCGGACCGTCAAGGTGCCGATGCCTATTTACGTCGAAGTTTTTGCACCAGTAGTACGTGGACGAAAAGGGGAGTACTACCAACTACTGTACGACTTACTTGGTAAAGGTTTTGCTACTGTCATGATCGACGGCAAACGTCATAATTTGCGTGAACGTGTCGAACTGTCTAAAACAAAACGACACGATATTGATGTGTTGGTTGATTCAATTAGTATTTTGGATTTTATTAATGATCAAAAATCTGCCGAGGAGCGTCTGTCCGAATCTGTCGAGCGAGCATTGCTCGAGTCTGATGGTGTTTTAAATATTGTGTTTAGAGATATGGCAAAGGATGATTCAAATCTCAAGTCTCAAGTCTCTGATCTCGAGAGTTTCTTCATGTCTTCCAAACTCTCTTGTCCAAAGGACGGGTATTCATATCCAGAGGTCGAGCCACGACTGTTTTCTTTTAATTCACCATACGGTGCCTGTCCAGAATGTAACGGTCTCGGCACACGAGAATTTTTTAGTACAGAAGCATGTACTAAATGTCATGGAGCACGTTTGCGTGAGGAGGCTTTGCACGTCCTCATCAATGGTAAAAACATTGTGGATTTTACGACCATGTCCATCAAAGAAACCAATGAATTTTTACGTACACTGAAGATCACCGAACGCGAACGAAATATTGCAAAAGTTATTTTAAAGGAGATCGAAGCACGCATTACATTTATGTTGAATGTTGGTATTGAATATCTCCAGCTTAATCGTCGGGCAAATACACTGTCTGGTGGAGAGGCGCAGCGTATTCGTTTGGCATCACAACTTGGTTCCGGTCTTGTGGGAGCATTATATGTACTTGATGAGCCGACTATCGGTTTACATAGTCGTGATAATGATCGTTTGATCAAGACATTATTGAGTCTGCGTGATCTCGGTAATACAATTATTGTGGTAGAACATGATGAAGATACAATCTTTGCGTCTGACTACATTGTCGACATTGGTCCAGGGGCCGGAATACACGGAGGACATGTGGTGGTGTCGGGTTGGCTCGAGGAATTGTTGACTGCCAAGAAAAATCCATCCGGCTCGGTAACCTTGGACTATTTGCGTGGTGACAATGAGGTGGCTGTACCAACAAAGCGACGCGACACACCAGCTGGTGAGATTCAAATACGTGGAGGCAATGTATTCAATATTAAAAATATGAATGTGGATGTGCCACTGGGACGTTTTGTGGCAGTGACCGGTGTCTCAGGTAGTGGTAAGTCATCGTTTGTCTATGAGATTTTACACAAAAACCTCGAGGCACGTCTGGAGCGTAGTAAGCGCACCGCAGAGATATTTAACTGTAAAAGTTTTACAGGCAGTGAGTATTTGGGTCGAACTATTTTAATAGATCAATCACCGATCGGACGAACGCCACGAAGTAACCCAGCGACCTATACCGGCTCGTGGACGTTTATTCGTGATTTGTTTGCCGAGACCTCAGAGGCGCGGGCACGTGGGTGGAAAGCTAATCGTTTTTCTTTCAATGTCAAAGGCGGACGATGCGAAACCTGTCAGGGTAATGGCGAGATAGAAGTAGAAATGCACTTTTTGCCGACTGTCTATGTGCCATGTGATGTGTGTAAAGGTAGGCGCTTTACCAAAGAAACTTTGGAGATACGATACAAAAAGAAAAATATTTATGAAATTTTACGGATGACGGTAGAGGAAGCATTAAATTTTTTTGAAGATATTCCCGCAGTCTATGATCGAATAAAAAGTATGAATGATGTGGGATTGGGTTATCTTGAGCTCGGCCAGAGTGCGACAACATTGTCTGGTGGAGAGGCACAACGTGTAAAGATTTCAAGTGAGCTCTATCGACCACATATGCAGAAAACTATTTACTTGCTCGATGAACCGACTATTGGTTTGCATTATGAAGATGTCAAAAAACTTGTAGAGATTTTACAGAAGCTCGTAGATAAAGGAAATACGGTGGTGGTCATCGAACACAATATTGATATGATCAAATCAGCAGACTATGTCATCGATATTGGTCCAGAAGGAGGGGACGGTGGAGGACAACTTGTGGCGAAGGGTACGCCAGAGAATGTTGCGACGATTGCAAAATCTTATACGGGGCAGTATTTGAAGAAGGCACTCAAAAGGGAGCGTTAGCGAACACTTTCGCATCAGGTACTCTTGAGGTGCGAAGAGAATCTAGAAGCTTGAATCTTGAAGTTAGAAAAACAAAAAGGGCGACCGATTGCTCGGGCACCCTTGTTTTTTACCAGTCCTCTATCTCGAGGACTGTTTGCCACGTATTATCCTCCGGAGGTTCTCTCTGCCACTCTTCGGTCGCCGGATGCGAATTTTCCCGCACCCGATACCACGGACCGCCAATCCTTTTTCGAACTGAAGTCAGCCCACTAAAATGATTCTGGAGAAAACTGCGCCAAATATTTTTCATGAATAATCCATTCCGTAATGAATCAGGACAGTTGTATCATTCTTGTATGGCGAAAAAACCAAAATTGAAGTTAGTCGATA
>CAIQCQ010000022.1 GCA_903870365.1 uncultured bacterium
CCATACTTCGAGCAATTTCTCTGTATCCATACCCTTTGTCTAACAAGATCTTGATTTCTAATCTATCGACTAACTTCAATTTTGGTTTTTTCGCCATACAAGAATGATACAACTGTCCTGATTCATTACGGAATGGATTGTTTTGTTTGTATTGAGTATCGGCCTTATCCTTGCATGGAGAGTGGCAGGATACATCGGTGCAGACAAAGTGCTCTTGCCAATACTTGGTGTGCCGTGGCAAAAACATTCGTAACATACGGATGAAAATAGTGTATACTTTTTGAGATGATCCCGTTAGAGTTTTATCTATAAGATTTTAATGGTATGAGTATATTGTTATCACATAGACTTTGTAATTATTAATAGGTTCTTATTAAAACTCTAACGGGATGAGTAAACACGCACCAACACCTCTTGAGGAATTGAGAAAAAATCAAAAGCCGATTCGTAATGTGAACATTGAACACAACGAGCATTTGAGTTTTTTTGATCATGTGGCAATGTTCATAACCGAGCACATCGGTACCATGGGTTTCTTTTTTATTATTTTTATTTGGACTTTTGGGTGGTTGTGTTGGAACATCTTTGCACCCATTGAATATCGTTTTGATCCGTATCCAGCCTTTGTTTTGTGGTTGTTTATTTCTAATATGATACAGATTTTTCTCATGCCCCTTATTATGGTCGGACAAAACCTCCAGGGTCGACATGCAGAGGCGCGAGCCGAGGCAGATTTTGAAGTTAATACCAAGGCAGAATTTGAAATCGAAACTGTTTTGGAACATTTGGAAAACCAAAATGATTTGATATTGGAGATTTTAGGAAAGATCGAAAAATAGGTTTTGATATGTTTTTTTCCACATCAAAAAGAAAACACGTGGCGTACCAAAACCTTTTCAGGGATTTGTTTTTTATTTGTGTCAGTATTTTTATATCTCTGTGGATTGTCCGCATCGGTGTCTTGCACAATGTGGTCAGCGTCATGTCCGAAGTCAAACTACTCGCCACGTTCATCACTGGTTTTTTCTTTACCATGGTCTTTACTATCGTCCCGGCAACTATTGTCTTTGTTGAGCTGGCACACCAGATGTCACATCTTCAGTTGGCTTTTTGGGGTGCCCTCGGTGCCATGACAGGGGACCTGACCATTTTCTTTTTTGTCTCTGATCGATTTGCCAAAGATATTATGGAGGTGATTAAGATAAGTAAAGCAAAAAAGATTACTCATTTTTTTAAAAAAGGATATTTTCGCTGGTTGTCGCCACTCATTGGTGCATTGATCATCGCTTCGCCACTGCCAGACGAGATCGGTATTACCATGATGGAAATGTCAAAAGTGCGCATGGCCTTCATAGTCCCTATTACTTTTTGTATGAACTTTTTGGCGATCTACATTCTCGCATCTCTTGTTGGTGCAATGTAATGGTTTCTCAAGTATTAAAAAAAGCGCGGAGAAGTCGTATTGACCTTCTCTCGCGCTCGCTACCGGATTGCCGGCTCAGTTTTTCTTCCGACCCAGGAGGTGGAAGCTCGTTTTTTCCGTCGGATCGGGCAGACCTGCGAGGAACAACTGTCCTCGCCGATACACCTGCTCCTGTTCCTGGGTCGGCTCATATAGCAGAGCCAACTGCAGGTTGTGCGAGAAGCTGGTCGCGTAGTCGTAGGACTCCGCGGACAGTTTCCCTAAAAGCAGGGACCCTTTGGTGAGGGACTTGAATCCCTCGATCTCCGCCGGCGAAACCTTTTTCTGAATTTCGCCGACCGTGGCGGCCGCTTTTTTGTATCGCGTCATGTTGAACGCGACAGCTGCCGAATCCCGCTTGTCGGCGGGGATGGCGAGGTTGACGGCGATGAGCTTACTGCTCTCGTCGATCAGCCCTTTCTGATCGTCGAGTTGCTCGCTTGCCTTGTTCAGGCCAGCGAACAGATCGAACTTTGCGGTGAGCTCGGCGACGGCCGCGGCCTTTTTATCGGCCAGCTCGGCGATCTTTGCCGATTGGTCGGTTACGGGGACGGAGAGCGTCTGGGCGAACCCAGAGACTCCTGCGAGAAGGGCCAGCGTGCTGGCCAGAAAAAACTTTGTAAATGTACTCATGTGTGTTGCCTCCGGGGTACATAATAGCACACTTAGTGTGTATTTGTCAAGTAAAAATCCTTGAATCAGGCGCTCTAAAATACCTTGTAAAATATGGCTTTTTGAGACATTTTTCTGTAGTATTGAGTCATGAACGAAACTACTATGCACCACGAACTTCTCGACTCTGGTATGGGGGAATATGGTGGAGAAAAACTGGAACGATTTGGTCAGTATATTTTACGAAGACCAGATCCAGAAGTGTTGTGGAAAAAAATGAAAGGGGATGATGTCTGGAATGCTGCTGATGCAGAATTTGTGCTGAAAGGGGTGAGTAAAAAATGGAAGATGAGAGAGGAAATCCCAGAGGATTGGATCACTGAAGTAGGCGGATTAAAGTTTAAATTAGATTTTGGTGCTTTTAAACATGTCGGTATGTTTCCTGAGCAGGAGAAACAATGGGAGTGGATGGCAAAACAAGTCGAAAGTCGAAAGTCGAAAGTCGAAAGTGGGGAAGGGGAGAAAAAAATTAAAATTTTAAATTTGTTTGGATATACCGGTGGTGCGACATTAGCTTTGGCGCATGCGGGCTGTGAGGTGACACATGTTGATGCACTCGAATCAAATTTGTTGCGGACAAAAGAAAATTTAGTACTTAATAATCTGGCAGATGCACCTGTCCGTCTCATTGCTGATGATGTACGAAAGTTTGTGGAGCGAGAAATAAAACGTGGGGTAAGGTATGACGGTATTCTCATGGATCCACCGGTCTATGGTAAGGGGACCGAGAAGCAGAAAAACAAACATGTGTGGCATCTCGAAGAAGATTTGTTGCCACTGCTCACTCGAACAGCCGAGCTCCTTTCGGACGAGCCACTCTTTTTTGTGATCTCAGGCTACGCGTCACAGTATTCACATATTACCTACAACAATGCGCTGACCGATATCTTTGCAGGAAAAGCGAGGGTTGAGTCGGGAGAGTTGGCCATCAAGGAGGTGGATACACAGCGACTATTACCGGCGGGTATTTTTGCGCGAGCGTATTTTGGTTAAAGATACGAATAGTCGAATAGTCGAATAAAAGAATAGTTACGAATAGGAAGGGGAATGTGTATAATATAAGGGTACATACCGCTTTTGTTTGGAGACATTCGTAATTCCTCTATTCTTTTATTCTTCCATTCTCTTATTCCTACATTACTTTTTATGTTTCCCATTGATCACACCATCAATATATTATTTTCAAACAACGTGGATAATCCAGTGACCACCGGAGCTTTTTATGCGGCATCGTGGTTGTTTGATCCAGTGCCGTTTACCATCTTGTTGATACTGTCAGTTTTTGTAGTCTACAAACGTCTTGGTAAAAAAGAATCAGTTATGTTTGCAGCCGCACCGATTTTGGCTTTTGTACTTGCGTGGGTATTAAAAATTTCTTTTGACGTTGCTCGACCAGTACATCCATTGATATATGCCTTTGGTCCAAGTTTTCCTTCGGGACATGCGGCAGTATCTACGGCATATTTTCTTTCTATCTTGCACTTTAATCGATGGACACACAACAAATGGCGACGAACAGTCCACTATGTTTTCTGTATTGTATGCCCGTTGTTCGTGGGAATATCACGACTGTATTTTGGCGTGCACTGGTTGTCTGATGTGTTGGTGGGGTATGTTGTCGGAGCAATAGCGGTATATATCAGCATACATTATGTAATAAAAATTATTGTAAATGAGTATGATATAATCATATATTAGTAATAATAACTAACCACTACTTATATGGATACACAAATATCACCAGAAATTTCACACAAGCACCACCTTTTTAAATTTCTCAAAGTTTTGATCATTGTTCTAACTGTTTTTGTCGGATTGAAGGCACTCAATACCATAAAAGAATATGGGTACATTGGGAGAGGTGTAGTAGCAACTAATGTCATTACTGTCTCTGGTAAAGGGGAGATACTTGCCACACCAAATATTGCTGATTTTTCTTTCTCCGTGAGTCAGGATGCCAAGACTGCACAGGATGCACAGGATACGGTATCAACAAAAAGTTCTGCAATCTTGGCTGCCGTAAAATCTGCCGGTGTGGATGACAAGGATGTTAAAACTTTGTCGTATGATTTGTCACCGAAATATGAATACAGTAGTGTTGCGTGTGTGCCAGGTATGCTGTGTCCTCAGGGTAAGCAGATTATTGTGGGATATACAGTGACTGAAACAGTAGAGGTTAAGGTGCGAAAGATCGATGATGCGTCAGCGTTGATTGCAAAGATCACCACACTTGGTGCTTCAAATATTTCTGACGTCAGTTTTACTGTTGATAATCAGGATAGTTTGACTGATCAAGCTCGCGCCCAGGCTATTACTGATGCACAAACCAAGGCCAAGACCTTGGCACATGAGCTTGGTGTGCATCTTGGAGATGTTGTTAACTTTTCTGATAACAGTGGTGGACCAATCTATTATGCAAAGGCAATGAGTGCTGACAATCTCAGTGGAGGGGCGCTCGAAGCTCCAGTGCCGAATATACCGAGTGGGCAGAATACAATTACATCTAACGTTTCGATCACCTACGAGATTAATTAGTAAAATTTATTTGACTTTTGTAATGCAAAAGAGTATAGTACGCCTACATCTAGAAGTCGCCTACGGGCGGTTTTTAGTATACAATTAATTTAGTTACAGGCCTTAATACTATATATTTATGGGACTCATCCAATACGCAAAAGAAACACAGGTGGAGTTGAAGCATGTTTCGTGGCCAACACGAAAACAGGCAGTTATTTTTACTGTTATAGTTATCTTGGTTTCTGTTGGTGTCTCTCTTTTCCTTGGTTTTGCTGACTATCTTTTGAAAAACGGGTTGCAAAGTATTGTTGGATAATATTATTCGTCGGTTAAATTATATATTTCATGTCGAAACAACAAATACAAGAAGGACGAAACTGGTATGTTATTCATACATATGCAGGCTATGAAAATGCGGTGCTTCGTAACCTCAAGCAGCGTATTGAATCTTTGGGTATGGAAGACAAGATTTTTAACGTAATTGTACCGACAGAAAAGAAGATCAAGATCAAAGGTGGCAAGCGAGTAGAGGAAGAAGAAAAAATCTACCCCGGCTATGTCCTGGTGGATATGATCGTGACTGATGACTCGTGGTATGCCGTACGAAATACTCCTCGTGTGACGGGTTTCGTGGGTTCTGGTGTCTATCCGGTGCCTATTGATAAAGCGGAGATTGATTCACTCTTTGCTCGTATGGATGCGCATACTACCAAGCATGCAATTGATTTGTCTGTCAGTGATATCGTCAAAATTACCGACGGTCCGTTTAAGGATTTGGAAGGAAAAGTCTCTGTAGTGGATGAAGAGCGGGGTAAGGTCAAGGTGCTTGTCGCTATGTTTGGACGAGAAACACCAGTTGAACTTGATTTCCTTCAGGTTAAGAGAACGTAGAGGATATTGCAAAAAGAGGTAATTTAAGGTACTGTTCCCACACATAACTATATGGCAAAGAAAATAAACAAAATTTTGAAAATGCAGATTCCTGGAGGTAAGGCTGTCCCTGGACAGGCTCTTGGTCCAGTGCTCGGAGGTGCGGGTATTAACATTGGCGAATTCGTCAAGCGTTTTAACGACGAAACAAAGGATCGTGTCGGTGAGATCGTCCCAACTGTTGTGGAGGTGTACGATGACCGTACCTACAAGATGATCTACAAGACAGAGCCAGCGTCCCAACTCATTCTCAAGGCTATTGGTAAAGAAAAGGGAAGTGGTAAAAACGCTGTGTCAAAGATTGGTACCATCACCAAGGCACAGATCAAGACTATTGCAGAAAAGAAAATGGTGGACCTCAATGCGAATGATATTGAAGGGGCGATGAAGATTATCGCAGGAACAGCACGTTCAATGGGGGTGGACGTGAAATAAGAAACGTCCACCGGCCGGAGCGCGACTGGCGCGAGGCGGGCCCGGCACAACTTTTCAGCAGAAAAGTATGTGTGGGTGGATGTGAAGTAATCCCAAAAATTCCGATATAAAACAAAGAACTCCGCAAGGAGTTTTTTGTTTGTGGATGTGGTAAAAATTGGACCAGGAGGCTCTTTGAAATGGAAGATCTATTCAGTAAAATCGATTCTGATGAAAGAAGCAGGAAGCTTCTTTCTGTCGCCGGTCGAGTCTATCGTGACTCGATTCTTATAAGCGATCTTGAACCAAATGAACGGATTATTGATAATCTCGCTGATTTGGACACTATCGTAAAGCTTTTTAAACTATGGGGTGTTACGGTTGTTCTGACCATGGGAACATTCGATTTATTGCATGTTGGGCATGCTCGCTATGCACGAAAAGCCCGACGACACGGTAGTTTGCTTGTTATCGGTCTTGATGACGACCAGAAAGCTCGTGGCAGAAAAGGGGAAAATCGTCCAGCTGTTCCATATGATGAACGATCTGAACTTCTCACATATCTTCGTTGTGCTGATTTGGTTGTGAGAAAATCTCACGACCAGTCAAAGTGGGCGATGATCAAAGTTGTGAGACCTCACGTTCTTATTGCCGTTAAGGGAACTTATGAACCACAAGAACTCGAAGATCTCAAAGAGTTCTGTGGTGAAATTGTTGTTCTCGAACGTCAGGCAGAGACAAGTACTAGCGCAAAAATCAGGAGAATGATTCTCGATGGTGCTGATACTTTCCAGAAAATTTTGGCGACTGAATTGCCCGAATTTGTTGTGCATCTCTATGAAAGGATGAAAAGGGAATAAAAATGAAAATTCTTATCGTGTATATTCCTGTGTTACATTCAGGATACGAGAGATTTCTTCTCAAACATCGTGACGCGGATAAACTCCTCATCTTTGGTGAGAAGACAATCGCGAGTTTTGAGTGGCTCAGGAAGGATCTTCGGTGTTTGAATCCCCTTAGGGTGGTTCAATCTGTACGCTCTTGGGGAATTTTCCCCGATGTACAAGTTTTGGATGATGTCTCTTTGTCAGAAATAACTTCTGCCAGTGAGATTGTTATGCCAGACGAAACAGAATGTTATGTCTATGCTGAACAGTTTCTGTTTGGTCTACACGTAACATTTGACTCAGTCAGCCTTCGTTATGACAAGAAAAAAACAGAATCAGTAAGTTCTGTTGTAGCTGAAGAGGTGAATTCTGACGAATCATTGCGAATGATGAATATTGCCCTATGCGAAGCTTCTAAAAGTCCGGATTGGTGGCTTCATGTTGGTGCTTTGATTGCAAAGAATGGTCAGATTCTTCTTGTGGCTCACAACGAACACAAACCAAGTCCACGAGAAGCTTTGTTTATGGGAGACCCACGTTCAAATTATGGGAGGGGGATCAATATCGAACTTTCAGTTTCTGACCATGCTGAAAAAGTATTGGTCGGAGAGGCAGCTCGACGAGGCATTTCTCTGGAGGATAGTGATCTGTATGTCACTGTTTTTCCATGTCCGCCATGCGCTCGACTTGTTCGCCGCACGGGCATCAAACGTTGTTTCTTTAAAGATGGTTATGCGATGATGCTCGAGAGTGATCAGGTATTGCGTTCGGAAGGAATAGAGATCTTCCATGTTAAAACTTGAGCCCTGGTGTTATACACCAGGGCTCTTCTTGTAGGCAAGCGTAACTTTGATTTTTTCAGTTCCTGTATTTTCTCCCTTTACTCCTACCAGGAAATGGAAATGAAGATGATCAAGACTTGCGTGAGTATGTGCTAAATCACCATTACGAGAAAATTCAGAAAAGCCTTCTGGATGGAGGTGATTTTCTAACCACTGCAACATCTCTAACTTC
The DNA here is from genome assembly GCA_903870365.1 of uncultured bacterium. Classification (GTDB taxonomy): domain Bacteria; phylum Patescibacteriota; class Minisyncoccia; order Phycocordibacterales; family DATDWN01; genus CAIQCQ01. The sequence goes on from CAIQCQ010000022.1 coordinate 7,897, forward strand.
TCCAACCACTCTTCACGAGAAAGTTCTGTTTCTCTCGTAATGTGACGCTTGCTGACAATCAGGTAATGATGAACAGTTCCTGGGTATGGATTATCATTGGCTGTAATAAACCAATACTTTCCTTCTTTGATTATTGGAGCGGTATGCTCTTTAAAGCCTTCTGGACAAAAATGACACGTCCCTTCTTGTTGATGTTTTTTCATTCTTCTGAGTTGCTCTGCGTCACGTGCGATAGAAAGATTCATTTGTGCCATGTGTACTCTCCGAGGTATTTCTACCATTTTAATATATAAAAGAAAAGGTCCCGCCGAAGCGGGACCGAGTTATACAGCAACAGGAATACCTTTAATTCCCGGATGTGGTTTGTAGTTCAGGAGAGTAAAATGTTCTCTTCTGAATGAAAAAAAATCATCCGGAGGGTTTTTGAGCTCCATCTGTGGAAGATCAATAGGTTCTCTCGAGAGTATCTTCTCGACAGCATCAATTTGATCGACAAAAATGTGTGCATTTGAGAAGCTATGAACATATTCATAAGCCTCCACCCCAAGGATATGAGCAATGGCTAGTGTGAGTGCACCATATTGAATCATGTTTGCAGGCACTCCCACTGGAACATCTCCCGAACGTTGAAACATGTGGAGTGTCAGTTTATTTTCATGTGTGATGTCGAGATGAATCCAACCATGGCAGGGTGCAACAACAACTCTTTGTCGTACACCTTTCCGTCGTGGAATGTACTGTGGAATCCAAGGGCTAATGAAAAGGGTTCGAAGGTGTGGGTTTTCTTTTGCTTCTGCAAGTACCTCGGCAAATTGGTTGAATGGTGTACCTTCTGTAGTTGGAAAATCATGGAAACCTGGTCCGTATGAACCGTCAGCCAGATCTCCAGCTTGGTACCCACGCTTTTCACATTTTTCTTTTGTTACCCAATCTTTCCACCAGTAGCAACCAAACTCCTCCAGTCCCTTGAGTGTACGAATACCATTTGCGAAAGCAAAAATTTCACCAATCGCCTGTTGCCAAATGGTCACTGGCAATTGCTCCGATGTTTTTGGGTCCATGTTCCTGTCGGTAATCATGGGGAAGCCATCTGCCAGTTTAAATCTCATGGGATTTGGAGCCATGAGGCGAATTGCGTTGACTCCTTGTTGACTTTTTACTTCTGTTCCATTTTCGAGAATGTCTCGAAGGAGGCGTTTGTATTGTACATCCGGCATATAAATTTTCTCCTTGTAAAATAACATTTCCTGCGGAGATACTATCATTGGACCATCTTTTGTCAATAAAATGAGAAGAGCCGCCTGTGTAGGACGGCTCTGTTTTTACGGGCGTTCATTTTCTTTTGTAGACAGTGAACTTGATGGGTATCACTGTTTTGAGGAGAGTATTACCAGCGATGACTTGAGAAGATTCGTGGAGAAGCCAGTCGTCCTCATTGTAGAGCGGAAAGAAAACATCTCCCTCGAACTCTCCCGAGACTTCCGTAATGTACAGATTGTCCGCATGGTGGAGAGCTTCCTTGTAGACAGCAACGCCACCAATAGCGAACACTTGCGCATTTTTTGCTACCTGAACTCCGGCATCGAATGTTCGAGCGAGAGTAACTCCAGGCTCTGATAGTGCATATTCAGAATTCCGTGAGAGAACAATGTTTTCTCTGTCTCGTAAGGGTCGAAATCTTGTGGGGATGCTGTCCCACGTATTTCTACCCATTATCACGCTGTGCGGTATGGTCTTGTCCTGAAAATATTTCATGTCCTCCCGAATGAAAGGCCACGGTAGACCATTGTTGTTACCAATCAATCTGCCGGAGCTAATCGCCATAATAATTGAAATTTCCTTTCCATGCAGCATATCCTTTTGTGTCTCCTTGTATAAATAGCTAATCCCACGAGATACTATTCTTTATAAAAACCAAAGTCAATGCTACTATGGTGGGAATGCAAGATAATATCCAGGAAAAAATAAAAAAGTGGATAGCTAAGGAACTTTCTATTGAAGGGGATTTTGCTGTGGAACATCCAAAAGAGATGGAACGAGGGGACCTAGCAGCAAATGTGGCGTTAATAGAAGGCAAGAAACAGGGGAAGAATCCTCGTGAGCTTGCTAATGAATATGTAGAAAAGTTGGCGGGTTGTGTGTTGCCAGAAATTGAGCATATGGAAAGTGCCGGTGCTGGTTTTATCAATATTTTTTTGAAGCCAGAATTTTTTGCTGATGCTGTAAATGAAGTGATGAAAGATGGTGAAAAATTTGGAGAGAACGCTGACTTAAAAGGACAGAAGATAATTATCGAGTACACCGTATGTAATGTTTTGAAGCCGATGCACATCGGACATTTGATGGGTAATGTTATTGGTGAATCATTGTCACGGATTATTGAAGCCGAAGGTGCAGAGGTTAAGAGGAACAATTATCAAGGGGATAGTGGTTTACATATTGCCAGAGCAGTATGGGGAATACAAAAACTTGGTGGAAAGATTGAAGGAACACTTTCTGAGAAAACTGAATATATTGGTAAGGCGTATGCTCTTGGCGCAAATAGTTCCGAAGATGATGAAAAAGTAAAAGAAGAAATACAAAAATTAAACAAGGAAATATTTGAAAAGAGTAATCCAGAATTGAACGAGCTCTATGCATGGGGTAGACAGGTGTCACTTGATCATTTTGAAACACTATATAAAAAACTTGGGACACAGTTTGATTATTATTTTTTTGAAAGTGAAGTCACCGATGAGGCGTTAAAAATCGTGAGTGAATTTGTGAAAAAAGGATTATTTGAAGAAAGTGACGGCGCTGTTGTGTTCCATGGAGAAAAGTTTGATCCAAAGCTACATACACGCGTGTTTGTCACCAAACAAGGATTGCCTATGTATGAGGCAAAGGATATTGCACATGCAATAAGGAAGTATGAGACGTACAAGTTTGATACATCTATCGTCGTGACTGCAAGTGAACAAAGTGAATATTTTAAGGTGATGCTCCGAGCGTTACAAGAAATAAATCCTGAGATTGCTTTAAAAATAAAACATATTTCTCATGGTTTACTAAAGTTAGTCGATGGAAAGATGTCATCACGAAAAGGTAATGTCATTACGGGTGAGGTGCTTATTGATGATGTTGAAAAGATGGTAATGGAAAAAATGGTAGATCGAGAAATGAGTGACGAGATAAAAAAAGAGGTGGCAGAGATCGTGGCCATTGGTGCGATTAAATATTCTATCCTCCGCCAAGCCATTGGTGGTGATATTATTTTTGATTTTGATAAGTCATTGTCGTTTGAAGGGGACTCGGGACCGTACTTACAATACGCTTTCGTACGGGCGCAAAGCGTATTGAAGAAATCCAAATTACAAAATCCAAATGTCAAAATAGAAATACCAGAAAATTGGGAAACAGTTGTGTTGGAAAAGTTGCTTGCACGATTTCCTGAAGTGATTGCGCGAGCTGGCAGAGAGTATGCTCCACATCACATAGCGACATATTTGATTGAGCTCGCCGGTAGTTTTAATAGTTTTTATGCTGGACATAAAATCGTTGATGAAGCTGATCCGACCTCTCCGTATCGTCTAGCTTTGACCGAAGCGTTTGGCCTTGTCATGAAAAAAGGATTAGATTTGTTGGGTATCAAAGTGCCGGAGGAGATGTAATTCTCAAAATTGTCTAAAAATGCTATATTTCTGTGATGAAACAGGAGAGTAATTACGCATTTATAGATAGTCAGAACCTCCATCTTTCTATCAAATCACTTGGATGGAAAATTGACTGGAAGAAATTTCGTGTGTACCTCACTGATCATTATAATGTTTCTAAAGCATTTCTTTTTGTGGGCTACATCGAAGGAAATAATAATCTGTATGTAAAATTACAGGATGCGGGATTTCTTTGTATTTTTAAACCAGTACTTGAATATAAAGACGGAACGATTAAGGGAAATGTTGATGCTGAACTTGTCTTACATACGATGATAGAATTGGTTAATTTTGATAAGGCTGTCATTGTTACTGGGGATGGTGATTTTTATTGTCTCGTGCAGTATTTACTTGAAAATAATAAGTTACAAACAGTCTTGGTTCCAAACCAAAACAAATATTCAGCATTACTTAAGAGGTTTGCAAAGAAAGATATTGCATTTATGAATAATTTAAAAGATAAAATAGGTTTAAAATAAAAAGGACCCTTGCAGGACGAGCCTGCAAGGGGACTTTTCGTGGTGATGTGTTTATAATAACAAATCAAAAAAGTATGTCAAGTAAAGAAAATAAAAAAATAATGAAATCTGATGTGGCACAAAAGGAAGAAGAGATCTTGGCTTTTTGGCAGGAGAATCAGATTTTTGAAAAGTCACTAGAGAAGCCTGCGCCAAAGGGCGAGTTTGTCTTTTTTGATGGGCCACCTTTTGCGACAGGACTACCTCACTACGGACATATTCTTGCAAGTACTATCAAAGACGTTATTCCACGATATAAAACAATGCAGGGTTTTCATGTACCTCGACGATGGGGTTGGGATTGTCATGGGTTACCAATTGAAAACATTGTAGAAAAAGAACTTGGTTTTAAACACAAAAAAGATATTAAAGAGTACGGTGTTGAAAAATTCAATGAACAGTGTCGAGAAAAAGTGTTGACGTATGCACACGAATGGGAAAAAATAATTCCACGCATGGGACGTTTTGTTGATATGAAGGATTCATATCGGACGATGGATAAAACATTTATGGAATCTGTCTGGTGGGTGTTCAAGCAACTTTATGATAAAGGGTTGGTATATGAGGATTATCGATCCATGCATATTTGTCCACGATGTGAGACAACACTATCACAGCAAGAAGTTTCCGAAGGATATAAAGATGTGAAGGATATTTCAGTCACCGTAAAGTTTAAAATCAAAGGTGTTGAAAATGGATATTTTTTGGCGTGGACAACAACACCGTGGACACTTCCTGGTAATGTGGCTTTGGCTGTAGGTAAGGATATTGTGTATGTAGAAGCAAAAGTTGGGGATGATATTTTGGTATTAGCAAAAGATCGGCTTTCAATACTCACTGAGTCATATGAAATAGTCGCTGAACACAAGGGAAGCGAAATGGTTGGTATGGAATACGAACCACCGTTTGACTATTACATTACAGATACGACATTAAAAAATCATCAAAACGGATGGAAAGTATATGCAGCTGATTTTGTCACTGCAGATGCTGGTACAGGGATCGCTCATGAAGCTCCGGCGTTTGGTGCAGATGACTGGGAATTGGCAAAACAGGTCAATTTACCGTTTGTTCAACATGTCAGTATGGACGGTACAATAAAACCAGAGGTAACAGCTTTTGCTGGCATGGAAGTTAAACCAAAGTCAGATGATGATAAAGTTCGACTCGGTACGGATATCGCTGTGCTCAAGTATCTCCAGGAACACGGTACATTTTTTTCCAAAGAAAATATTACTCACTCGTATCCGCATTGTTGGCGATGTGATACTCCATTGTTAAACTACGCAACTTCTTCGTGGTTTGTGAGTGTGTCAAAGATAAAAGATGGATTGCTAAAAAACGCTGAACATATCAACTGGTCACCAGCACATGTCAAAGACGGACGTTTTGGTAAATGGCTGGAAGGTGCTCGTGACTGGGGAATTTCTCGTCAGCGTTTTTGGGCGAGTGCTATTCCACTGTGGTCAAATACAAAGGGTGAATTTCGAGCTATTGGTAGTATTGATGAATTAAAGAGCTTAACTAAAAAATCTGGCAATACCTATTTTGTTATGCGTCATGGTGAGACCGAGGGAAATGTTAAGAAAATTTGGAGTACTGATGATCACCAGCCAGACCCCCTAACAGATCAAGGAAAAAAAGAAGTTGAGCAATCAACCAAACATTTTTCTGGTGCATCTATCGATGTTATTATCGCTTCACCATATCCTCGAACTCAAGAAACCGCCAGACTGTTCGCAGAACATATTGGTTTGTCGACAGAGATGATCAAGACTGATCCACGCCTCGGTGAATGGAATGTTGGTACAAACTACAATGGTCAACCAATAGAAGATTTTTTTGCCAAACGAAATGCCAGTACTGATCGGTATACTTTTAAAGACGATGGTGGTGAATCGTACATGGATGTGCTCAAACGTTCAGGAGAATTTTTGTATGACATAGAAAAAGAATATAGTGGAAAAAATATTTTGATTGTCTCTCATGGGGCACCGACACGTGCGATATCATTGGTAGCCGGGGGATATTCGTCACACAAGCTTTTTGACCACACACGTGATTTTAGAAATTTTGACAATGCTGAAATCCGTCAGATCGATTTTGTGCCGTTGCCCCATAATGGAAATTATGAAGTTGATCTACATAAACCATATATAGATAATGTTGCATTAGTTGACGAAAAGGGTGACACACTCACTCGTGTGTCAGATGTTCTCGATACATGGTTTGATTCTGGGTCCATGCCGTATGGTAAGTCACACTATCCGTTTGAGAATAAAGAAGCATTTGAGGCATCTTTTCCTGCGCAGTTTATTGCAGAAGGTGTGGATCAAACTCGATCATGGTTTTACTACCTACATGTATTGGGAGGTGCAATTTTTGATACCAATGCATTCCAAAATGTTATTGTGAATGGAACTGTTCTTGCTGAAGATGGTAAGAAAATGTCAAAGAAACTACAGAACTATCCTGATCCGATGGAAGTCGTTGATAAGTATAGCGCTGATGCATTGCGATATTATGTACTCTCATCGTCGTTAGTAAAAGCAGAGGACTTGAACTTTTCAGAAAAAGGGGTGGATGAGGTTATGAAAAAAGTTTTTAACCCACTTGCAAATATCGTGGCTTTTTACGAACTATATGTAGATAGTCAAAAGTCAAAAGTCAAAAGTCAAAAGTTTGAATCAGAGCATGTATTGGATCGATGGATTGTGGCACGATTGAACCAACTGGTTGGCGAGGGAACAGGATCATTGGAGAAATATCAGATTTTTGAATCAGTTCGAGCTATTCGTGATTTTGTTAACGATTTTTCAACCTGGTATGTGCGTCGTTCGCGTGACCGTTTTAAGTCTGACAATGAGGAGGAGAAAAATGTTGCCCTCAGTACTACTGGTTTTGTCCTACTTGAATTGGCAAAATACATGGCACCGTTTACGCCGTTTTTTGCTGAGGATGTGTATCAAAAAGTGAAAAGTGCACATGATCCAATCAGTGTGCATTTGTGTGACTGGTCTACTACTAAAAAAGTTGATAGCGGATTAGTTACCGACATGCAAAAAGTGCGCGAGACCGTCACCTTGGTGCTCGAAGCTCGGTCTAAAGCGGGTATCAAAGTACGCCAGCCCTTGGCAGCTTTGGTGGTCAAAGAACATCTCAGTTTTGAATTGCTCAATATCTTGGCTGAAGAGGTCAATGTCAAAGAAGCTATTGTAGATGCGACCATGGAAGTACCATTTGAACTTGATACGCATGTCACGCCAGAATTACAAAAAGAAGGTAACGTGCGAGATATCATCCGAGCTATTCAAGAGGCACGTAAAGTGGCACAGCTGACACCGTCAGAAGTAGTGACACTTCGAGTGCATACAGATGAAGCTGGTAAGAAATTTATTGAAGAAAATATAGAGGCAATAAAAAAACCGACCAATGTCGGAGAGTGTGTGTTTGAGGAGAATGGTGGGGAAGAGTTTGAAGTGGAGGGTATGAAGTTTAAGGTGGAGATAGTGAAATAAGAGATTGGAAGCTTGAATCTTGAAGTTTGAATAAAAAAAGAGGGCCCCGACATCGTCGAGGCCCTTTACTGGCTACGGAACTCCCGAAGCCAGATTGTGGGTCTGTTTCCGCACGGGTGTTCTCCTTTGTGTTATTCTTAAAATAACAAGCTTGAGAGAAGTATCTGCTGTTGCCCTAAGGGCCGCGGTAGGAATTAACCTACCGATGCTGATGACGATTCGCCAATCCATTCCGTAATGAATCAGGACAGTTGTATCATTCTTGTATGGCGAAAAAACCAAAATTGAAGTTAGTCGATAGATTAGAAATCAAGATCTTGTTAGACAAAGGGTATGGATACAGAGAAATTGCTCGAA
>CAIQCQ010000023.1 GCA_903870365.1 uncultured bacterium
CCATACTTCGAGCAATTTCTCTGTATCCATACCCTTTGTCTAACAAGATCTTGATTTCTAATCTATCGACTAACTTCAATTTTGGTTTTTTCGCCATACAAGAATGATACAACTGTCCTGATTCATTACGGAATGGATTGTACATGGTTGGTGAGTTCTCCTTCCATGCTACCACCGAGGAGGCGTCCAAGAGTTGATCTATACTTTTGAGTACGCAAGTATAGCCCGCGCGTCATGAGGTTTTGAGAGGTTTTACTTCTCAACCTCGTGATGTAGGCTTTGTTCTTTTGTTGGTTGTCAGTCTGTCAGTTTTTGTCGCCGTCTATCCAGTTTCTGGATGGCGGTTTTTTGTGTAAGAAATATTGTAAAAAATCCTCGTCATTCCCGCGAAGGGGGGAATCCAGGATGTAAAATTGAATACTATTGATGTTGACTGGATTCCCGCCTTCGCGGGAATGACAGAGGAAAAAGATAAAGCGTTTAGCGTGTTTTCAGGTATAGATAGATGTCCTCGAGGGCTTTGACTGCATCCCCCGCAGCAATGTTATTTTGGTGATACAAGCCATCTGTACAGTCTCCTGCAGCCCATATACCGTCGGTGGTAGTGCGTTGGTTCTTTGGATCGGTCACCACTGCGCCGTATTGATTGAGTGAGACGACGTCCTTTGCAAAGTCTGTTGCAGGCATAGCACCAATCTCCACAAACACACCGGTCACTGCCAACATTTGGGTCTCTTGTGTTGTGACGTGTTTGTAAGTGATGGCGCTGACAAATTTGTCACCAGTCACTTCGGCCAGCTCTACATTTTTAATAACCTTCATATTGGGGTGAGAGAGGACAGCTTGGACAGTCACTTCGTCGGCTTTAAACACCTCGCTTCTGTTTAAGAGGGTCACTGACTTACAATATGCGAGGAGTTGAGCACATGTCTCAAAGCCTGCATTGCCCGCACCAATGACCACCACGTCTTGTCCTGCGAACAGTGGACCATCACACGACGCACAGTAGGTGATACCACGTCCTTCGAACTGTGTTGCTCCTGGTACGGTCAGTTTGCGGCGACTTGAGCCAGTGGTGATAAGGACTGTTTTAGATATGAAGCTCTTGCCACTTTCAGTCTGTGTTTCAAAACCAGCCTCTGTTTTGCGTACAATGGTGACATGCTCGGCATCAGCAATGGTGACGATGTCGCCGGCGTATGCCCGGAGATGGTGTTCCAAATTTTTAGATAGGTCAATACCAGAGATTTTGTCTGTACCAATCCAGTTTTGTATCTCGTCGGACACCACTGATTGCCCGCCAAATTCTTTTGCAATAAAAATAGTTTTAAGTTGTTTACGTGCTGCATAGACACCCGCGGCCACGCCTGCAGGTCCACCACCGATGATTGCGAGATCGTATGATTGATTCATGATTGAAAATTTAGTTTATTAAAAAATTTGTCTTTGTATTGTAACATAATTTTGAATTTCCAATTTCGAATTCTGAAACAATGATTCAATGCTCAAATTTTTAAAATATGGCTTAAAATAATGGGAATTTTGGTGGTAAAAATGCTTGACAAATATGTTTAAAGGTGCTATCATATACACAGAATCCTGATTTCGCTGTTTCCTGGGTTACTGGGATATAAGAAGCGATTCCCTGAATAAGGGTAAAGGAGAAGTATATGAACATTAAGGATTTTTTTAAAGAGAAGTCATTGAAGGAGATGTTGGAGGAGTTTAGGGAGATTTTTCCCAAAAAAATTTTTGATCAGAAGCAACTCCATGACCTTCTTGAGGGTCTTGGGTACCATGTGTCCATGGAACCCTCAGGGTCATGGGAGGAAGGCTGTGTTGATATCGTTTTTAGTACGGGTCAGCCGATAAAAGCTGATACGGTTCAGGTGAACTACTTGTTCACCGAAGAAAATGGTGAAATATGGTGGACCCCTCAGTTTCTGTCTACCGAGCGGGGGTATTGTGGGGGTTCGTTGAGATGTTCAAATCAACTCGGGGAAGATTTTGGAAGAGAGGTGGAAAATAAAATCTTGGCAACAGTGCCGAGAGTAAAAGTTCCTCTTCCTGAAGCTGTTGTAAAACTGCCCATTCCTGAATGGGCAGTGGCTGAGGGATTTGACGAGAACGGACGGGTTAAGGCAAAGTCCTTGACCATGTTCAGGTCACAGGCCAAAAGACTCTGGGAAGAGTTTACGGCCCAAAAGCCTGAGTTTCTGTAGTAGTACAAGTGCGAGAGAGGGTCAACATGACCTCTCTTGCACTTTTTTATATAAAAATAAATACCTTGGATTCCCGTCTGCACGGGAATGACGGGGAGGGTGGAAAGAAATTAGTAGATTCCGGATCCCCAGTAGTAGAGCATAGCTCACTACGGGGCAGGCAAGTCCGGAATGACAGAAGGAAGAGAAATTTTTTGAACCCAGACGCTGGAACGAGGATTATTTTTTTTAAACCCTTGCATAGGAGTTTAGAAAACAAACACGAGTCAAAAGAGAGGTCGGAGTGGGTATTCCAGCGAAGCGTTTAGCGTAGACCTCCGGTGACGAGTGTGTTGTTTTCTTGAACTCCGAGCAGAGGAAATTTTCACTAGAAAATTATCCGTGGTGTTTAAAAATATAATCCGAGTGACTCTACTTTTTGCCTCGTCTCAAGAACGCTGGTACTGCC
>CAIQCQ010000024.1 GCA_903870365.1 uncultured bacterium
CCATACTTCGAGCAATTTCTCTGTATCCATACCCTTTGTCTAACAAGATCTTGATTTCTAATCTATCGACTAACTTCAATTTTGGTTTTTTCGCCATACAAGAATGATACAACTGTCCTGATTCATTACGGAATGGATTACCTAGGTTTTCAAAATTGGTTGGAGGGAAAAATGCCAAACGCTCATGAACACCCACTGTTTGCTACATGGCTCGATAACAAGAGACGAGCCGGTGACGAAAGGAACGAAATCATCCTTGCTGATGAATTTCGCATGGAGTTTCGACTCCATGAATATCATTACATGTAAGACATACACAAGGGGCAGGCGCCACAGCGTCTGCCCTTTTATCATTTCACCCTTACAAAGGTAGTACCGTCACTATCGTATTCTATAGCTCCTTCATCCATCGTATCCAAATACGGCACACCCAACTTTGTATATGTCGCCAGTGTTTCGGGCGAAGGCAACCCATACATATTACCCTTGCCAGCCGATATCAGTGCCACTTCAGGGTGGACTGTGGAGACAAAAACTTCTGAACTCGAGGTTTTTGAGCCATGATGTCCGGATTTAAGAATGGTTGACGGTAACTCGGCTGGATCCAGACCGACTAAATATTTTTCAATAATCTGTGTCGAATCCCCTGTCAGCATGATTGACGTCTTTCCATATACCAACTTTGCCACGATAGAGCCGTCATTGTGTGCCAAGCCAGACACGTCACGATCCGGAAAAAGAATATCTATATATACTCCACCACCAAGGTCAATATGCTGTCCACGCCGAGCAACAATATCAGGAATTTTCTTGGTTATGACTTTTTTCTTGAGCTCAACCCACAAAGGGTTGGTACTAGCATCTGTTCCTGCTTCCATAAACACACCGACTGAATAGCGATCGAGGAGTGGAATAAAGCCCTCAAAGTGATCTTTGTCCGGGTTGGTATTTACAATCATGTCTATAGACCGATCAAAGGGCGACATAACCTTGGACAACTGGCCAAGTAATGCGTCGCCTGGACCACCGTCTATGATGACTTGGTTGCCATTTGGTGCTTCGATGTAGAGCGCGTCCCCTTGGCCGATATCGAGCATAACAAAGCGGAGCGGGTGTGGACGGGTGGTGTATACGATGCACCAGACACAGAGAGTAAGGACGAGTAGAACACCCACCACACACAATTGCCAATACTTTCGAATATGGTTCATACATAAATATTGTATACTAGTTGGAATAGAATAGAGGTGGATTCCGGCTCAAGGCCGGAATGACAAGATAATTATTTATAACAATAAAAAAATGAAACCATTCACAGAAAAAACATTTACTATTCCAGAACTTGTTGGTATATCAGCCAAAAATATTGAGGAGCACTTGAAGCTCTACGCCGGCTATGTCAAAAATGTCAATGGCGTGATCGACAAAATCAACACACTCAGTACAGAACAATTTAAAGACGGCAAAGACAATTCATATCTCATTGGCGAGCTCTTTCGTCGTTTTAGTTTTGAATACAATGGTATGCGCAATCATGAAGTTTATTTTTCTTCACTATCAGGTGGGGCGACTCCATTGTCAGAAGAAAGTGGCTTGTCAAAAAAAATGGTAGAAACATGTGGCTCAGCTGATATATTTATGATGGGTTTTAAAGCCATGGCACTGACTCGTGGTATTGGTTGGGCTGTTATGTGGTACGACAAAAAAGATGATCGCCTACTCGCCTCATGGGTCGACGAACAACACCTCGGACAACTCAATGGGTGTGACATGATCCTGGCACTCGATATGTGGGAACATTCATACGTTGCGGACTATATGCCAAGTGGCAAGAAGCAATATGTGGAGGACTTTTTCAAAAATCTCAATTGGTCTGTGGTTGAAAAGAATTTTGAAAATGCAATTAAATAGTCGAGAGTTCGGTACCATAGTATTCTCTTTATGGACTTTATAGACTTTTAACTTTATAGACTATTCTATAACCACATATCCGTCCGATGTCACAACTTGTGGTGTCGGACGGTTCTTTGTATAAAGAAAATAAAACAGGCCACTGTAAATCAAAAGCATCAAAGGTAATGAAAAATTAGGTATAGAAATCTGTGCAAACGGTAGTGATGAAATAGTCTGAGCGACAAAAATATCGTAATACAAAATAATATAACTTGGAATACCAAAAATGAGTCCGAGGAATCGAGAAATAAGACCAAATAGTCCGGTAAGAAAACCAAGGAGCATGGTGATCGGAACAAGTGGTAAGATCAGCATATTTGCTGGTAGAGAAAGTAGTTGAATATTTCCAGATATATACAAAATATACGGTAAGACAAAAATTTGCGCAGACAAGGTGGTAGAAAATATTTCAACAGTTGTTTTATTCTTCAAAAAATTCCATCGCTCACTTTGTATCTTTGCCAACAATTTATCTACAAAAGATTGTGTGATTGGTGACATATAGACAATGGCAATAGTGGCTAAGACAGACAAATGAAATGATGGGTCAAACAATAAAGTCATGGGGTTCCATATAATCATGACCATGCACGCAAAAAATAATGCTCGACCAGCAGAATAACTTTTACCGTATCGCCGACCAAGGAGTGCCACCATAGACATGATCCCCGCTCGCACTGCCGAGGCACCACTACCAGACATGAGTACAAACAACACCACAGCGATGATAGAAATAAAAAAAGCATACATTGGAGCAAAGACCAATGCCACTGACATGACTGACTCGGCAACAATAGTAATGTTATATCCTGACAAGACAACGATGTGTGACAAACCTGCACTCCGAAATGTATTGGACATAGTTTGTGACAAGGTTTGAGCACCAAGGACGATACCCGCAAGCAACCCAGCTTCTGGTTCTGGTAAGACTGCTTGCATACTTTTTACAAAATGATCTTCAATACTGTAGAGAAATTTTAAAATTGGATTACCAATATTTCGACCAGTGTATGTAATACTCCCAAATGATATTGTTTCAGTGATGTTATCTTTCAAGATATACGCTGGATAATCAAACACACGTCCGTCAGGTTCGACAACCTGTTCTGGTTTTTTAAGTTGACCATGCACTGACAACACGTCACCATAGTAGTACACAGGAAAAAGATCTGTGGTCACGAGCACTCGGCCAGATACTGGCACACTAGTTGTCCCTTCTCCCTCGTGTGAAACCATTAGAGTAAACTTGACCGTCTGACCATTGGCTACTGGTACCGACACAATCTCACCCTGCAGATTAACTGTATGCGTCTCAAATTGTTCGAGGTCGTGTGAGACTGCATGATTAAACGCAAGCGCACGGAACTGGCCGAGGAAAATACCGAGACACAAAACAGCGAGTAGCATTGCGTGCATCCTCACCATATCTTGTTCAAAAAATCGCCCATCCAGATACAGGACGAGCGAAAGAATCAGAAAAAAGAAAAGTGTTGCATCGGACAAAATATAATATGAAACAACAATACCTGTGACGAACCCTGTGCATAATGATAGAAAGTTTTTCATGTTTCTTCCCTCACCGTCATTCCCATGCAAAGAGAAATGCCGTAAAAAGTTTAATGATAATCAAGAAAACTCTGCAATGATCTCTGCTTCATCCTCCTCACTCACTGCTTTTTTAAATCGCGCACCAGATGTACCCTTGACCCGTTTTTCACACTCTGTCCATGTTTTGTGTATTTGTATATCACCATCGACAGCACTCACATATGAGTAGGCAACTGTTTTTTGTTTTGATTTTGTCTTGATCTCTTTTTCTGTACCGACAGTCACCGTCATATCGACACGATAATCCTGCGCATCACCATCAAATAATGTGACTGTCTTTCTGTCTGCAAAACTAGTGGCGATAACATCACATCGCTCATTGGCTGGTACACCCGAGTGTCCAGAAATTCTCTTCCATTGGATTTTTTTACCACGCACCACTTCGACAAGTTCTTGCCACAAATCAACATTGAGCACATCGTCTTTTGTTTTTGTTTGCCAATTATTTTTTTGCCACGCCCAGACCCACGCAGTGATACCGTTGATGAGATACGCGGAGTCCGTAAACAATTCCACATCGTTTCCTTCAGAAACATGTTTCAGTGCTTGTATCGCTGCCATCATCTCCATCCGATTGTTTGTCGTATCATTCTCCCTTCCCCCAACCTCAATCACTCTTTTGACTTGTGACTTTCGACTTTCGACTTGATCGTCGCCATAAGCGACGATCGCTCCCCACCCACCACTACCCGGGTTTCCTCGTGACGCTCCATCTGTAAAAATAATTGTTTGCATTTTTATATTATATCAGATTAGACATCCCATATTAAGAATGCTATCTTACCCACAGGAGCAAAAAATGACACAAACACATACACAAGCTAACTTTCTCATCACTAAGAAGGATGATGATCAGCTAAGTGAGATTGCAAAAAGAGAAGGCGTAGACAAGACAGCAATATTTAGAAAAGCAATTAAAATGTTCCTTACGTCTGACGCCAAAGGGACAGCCAAAAAATGTATACCGGGTTCACTATTGTGAGAAGCCATCGGCTTCTCACATTTTGTTTATATAACATACGAATGCCCCACTCGGATGTTACGAGTGGGGCATTAAATTATTCCTTTTTAACAGGTTCGGGTTTCAAAACACCCGCCCTCCGAAGTGACGCGAGGAGCATCTTCTGACTTCTGTCTTCCCTGGAATTCTTCTGTTTCTTCGACAAAATGTTTACTCCTAAGGGTTTCGTACTGCCTAAAATATAAATATATCTTTTTCTATGTAGTTCGTCAAACACCTCTTAGACAATATCCACGATTCGTAATCTCAACTCTGGAAAATTTCGAAATGTTGATTTTTCAATATGAGCAATTAAATTTATTTTCTGACCTGTTGAAATACTACTTACAAATTTATCCGGGTGTGAGAAAAAAGCGATAGCCTGCAGCGGCTTGCCGTTGGGCCGCATAAACACAATTTCCAAATGATTTTTTTCTTTACCAAATTGTTTTGATGACACCACCTCTGCTTGTTCAAACTGAAAAAGTGGCTTTGGATTATTCATGCCAAACGGAGCTAGCTTTTCAATATGCGTATATAATTTCCAATCAACATCTCCAATACTCAAACTCTTATCTATGTATATTGGTTCATCCTCTCCTCCTTTTTGTGACAACTCAGTAAAGGCAAGGTTCAACCGTTCTTCCAACAAATGAATATTGTCTTGAGTCAAAGAAAATCCACCGGCCTGTTTGTGTCCACCATATTCAGTCAAAATATCAGACGCATGTTCCATGAGTTTATAGATATTGACATCACCACCAGATCGACATGATCCTTTGATTAAAGGGACTTTACCATTTCCCCCTTCTCTCCCCCACAAAAAAACTGGTCGATTATGTTCATCTGAAAATGAATTAGCCACCAGACCAAGTAACGACGGTTTCCATTCTGGATTACCGAGGACAATGACGTTTCGCATCAGACCTTCGCGATCAGCAATAGTTTTTTTAATTTCTCGCACCATTGAACCGACCACACCCTTGCGTTCATCATTTATGGTATTGAGATGTTCAGCCAAAACACCAGCCTCCGTCACATCAGTACTCGACAACATATCGTATGCGTCCTTGGGATGACCCATACGCGAAGCCGCATTGATCCGTGGCGTAATTAAAAAACCAATATCATCTTCGGTAATATCATTTTGACGAACTTTTAAAATTTCAAACAATTTATGTAAGCCCGGTCGAGGTGATTTACGCATAACCTTGAGACCATATGCTGCAATGACCCGATTCTCCCCTATGAGTGGTACCATGTCTGACAAAGTAGCCAAGCCAACCATATCGAGCAGCCATTTTTCCCAACCGTCCTGAATCTTTTTATCACTATTATATTTCTCTTGAAATTGTGGACTTTGAATCAACGCGGTAATTACTTTCCATATGACACCCGATCCACATAAGTTTTTATCTGGATAATCACAGTCTGGGCGTTTATGATTGATGACCGCATACGCAGGTGGTAATACATCCTTTGGCAAATGGTGATCAGTAATAATCACGTCCATACCCAAGCTATTTGCTTGCTCTACTTCTGTATGATTGGAAATACCACAGTCTATAGTAATGACCAGCTTCACATCTTCTTTTGCGATTTTCTCCAAGGCTTCCCCATTAAGCCCATAACCCTCATCATTTCGATGTGGAATATACACCAAAAAATTCTCGTACCCCATTTTTTTAAAAAAATCTGACAAGACTACTGCGCCTGGTATACCATCAGCATCATAATCAGAAAAAATGGCGATTTTTTGTTTTTTCTCAAAAGCCTCAAGAATACGTGCGACTGCTTTATCCATATCTTTTAATAAATAGGGGTTGTGAATATCTTTGTCATAGTTTGGATACAAAAATTTCTCTGCATCTGACACATTTGTTATACCCCGACCAAACAACAGGGCCTGAAGTACTGGATCATACGGAGCAAGACTCTTACTTATTTCATCAGTCAAAGGTTTTCGAACAGAGTAGTTTTTCATGACAAAGTATTGTATCACAGTATTATACTCAAAGGACCCACACGTGGTGGGCCCAAAAAGAGCTTACGGATTGGATTGTGATGGGGATTTGATGATCGCCACCCATACTTTGGTACTAAATAGCTCCCTCAATAGTTCTACCAAATCGAATCGATCTTGAACTTCAATAAGAGGTCGACTATTTCCTGGGTTCCAGAGAATTTGTACTGTTACAGGAAACTCTAATCCTGTACTCAGAAAACTCATTCCTTGTTCAAAATTACGTATATCTGCTTGCATATCACAACCCTCCCAAATGGATTATACCAAATATTACAAAATGCTATACTGTACACATGAACACTTGTATTTTCTGTAAAATTGTCTCTGGTGAAATTCCTTCGTACAAAGTATATGAAGACGACGATTTTCTGGCTTTTTTAGACATTCACACACAATCTCCTGGACACGTCCAAGTCATCCCAAAACAGCACCACCGCTGGGTTTGGGATGTGCCGCACGTCGGAGCCTATTTTGAAGTGGTACGAAAAATAGCCAAAGCCCAGCAAAAAGCCTTTAACACTGATTGGATTCTCTCAAAAATAGTTGGTGATGAAGTCGAACATGCCCACATCTGGGTCTTTCCAAATAATAAAGTCACAGGAAATGCGATGGATTTTGAAACACACCAACAGGCAATACGCGCTCATCTGTGAAATATCGATACAAAATGCTATACTCGTGACGTTTCCCCGTACCCATTATTTATATCTATATGTTAAAAGAATTTAAACAATTTTTACTTCGAGGAAATGTGGTTGACCTTGCTGTTGGTGTCGTTGTCGGTGCTGCCTTTGGTAGTATCGTCACGGCCCTCGTCACCGACCTCCTCACCCCACTCATCGCTGCTATCGTCAAGGTACCAGACTTTGGAGGACTTATCTTTACTGTCAATGGTAGCAAATTTATGTACGGTCATTTTATCAATGCATTTGTTTCTTTCCTCCTCGTCGCAGGCTCCGTCTTTTTCTTTGTGGTCAAGCCAATGAATATACTCATTACACAATCAAAAAAAGAAGAACATATTGAACCAACAAGTAAAAAATGCGCCGAATGTCTCAGTGATATTCCCCTCGGGGCAAAACGCTGTGCCCACTGCGCCCAAATGGTTGGATAACAAAAAACGCCTCTCATGAGAGGCGTTTTTTGTACCATCACATCAAAGCCTGAATACCCACCAAGGTTTCATTGGCTAAAAAGTCGAGCATTGCTCCACCCGCAGTTGAAACAAAAGAGAATTTATCCATCACTCCAAGTGATTGGATAGCTGACAAGGTGTCTCCCCCCCCGACAATTGTTTCACTCGTTGATTGGGACATAATCTCGGCCAATTGTTCCGTTTTGTCAGTAAAACCAATTTCATAATTACCAACGGGACCATTCCAGAGTACAAATTTAGCTTGAGCGATCTGTTCTTTTAGCAGCACAATAGTTTTTGGGCCACAATCTGCAATATAGTCACCAGACTGAACTGCAGAGGCATCCACAATTTCCACTGTTCCATCAGCTTTCCGTGCAGTGACGTCAATTGGATATATAAACTTTGGGTTTGAGAGCATGTCTTTGATGCCGAACTCTCCTTCTGAGACCAGCGACACACCCAACTCATAGCCTTTTTCTTTAAACACATTGTTTGCCAGTGCACCACCAACAAAGACTGTATCAGCAGATCTTAAAAATTTCTCAATCAATGGCAATTTGGTTTCAAATTTTGCCCCGCCAAGGATAAAAACAAACGGATGACTTGGACTAAAGGCTTTGGATAAATTCTCTACTTCTTCCACGAACAATGGCCCAGCATAATGTGGCAACAATGCTGGTAGACCAACCACAGAGGCATGTGGTCGATGAGAGACAGAAAAAGCCTCGTTGATATATATATCACCATAGGCTGCCAGTTTTTGAGCAAATCTTGGATCGTTTATCTTTTCTCCAGGATTCATGCGTATATTTTCAAACATCATGATCTCACCATCTTTCAGTTCATCCACCCTATCATGTGAATCTGGAGTGAAATAGGTTGGACAAAACTTTAAGGGCAAGAAGCCATTGATATAGTGCCAGACAGGCAATAGTGTCGGATTTTCCTTAGTTTCAATATGAGCAATGATGATCACCCGTGCGCCCGCAAGATGAAGGTGGTCAATCGTCTGAATCACCTTATCTATACGATAGGTATCGGTAATCTTGCCGTCAGCAACAGGGGTGTTGAGGTCGAGACGCAACAACACACGTTTGCCCCGTATATCACCTGCATCAGCTATAATTGGAAGTTTGGTCATATTATTACTGTGTTTACTTTATTTCCTCAACGATCCTTACGATTTCTGAAAAATTAACGACATCGAGAGAATCTCTCCCTACCAACACACCATCAACGCATCCGTCTCGTACGATATCTTCAATATTTGTCGGATTGACAGCTCCGCCATACAAAACAGCCACAGAACCAGCAAATGAACCAAATATATCGCGCAAACATTTCTTTATATATAGTGTCATTTCATGAATATCATGAGAATTCATGGCGACGGTAGCTCCGATAGCCCATACTGGCTCATATGCAACAACACAATCGAGGATGTCATTTTTTGCCACCCCTTTGAGAGCTTTGGTGAGCTGACCTTTCACCACTTCCAAATACGCACCATCTTCGTCATGCACTTGCTCACCAACACAAAGGATCGGTGATATCTTTGCCCGTAGAGTAGCGAGGACTTTTTTGTTGATTTGCTCATCTGTCTCCCCCATTTTTCGACGTTCAGAATGACCAATGATGGCATATGCCGTATTAAACTGTTTGAGTTGTCGGGCTGAAACCTCACCAGTATATGAACCGACGTCCTCTGTAGAGACATTTTGTACACCAAGCTTCCACTTTGCAGTACTGCCCCGACCCATCATCCCCGCTATACCTTGTAAATAGACAAATGGCGGACAAAAAACCACTTCTGTCTTGCGAATCTTGCTCGTCTTCTTTTTGACCCCACTGACCAGCTTTTTAGCCTCGGGCAATATGTCCACGTTCATCTTCCAATTCCCTACAATAATTTTTTTCTTTTTTATCATGAGGAAATTATATCATAGGAAAACGAGAGTCCTTGAAGTTGACATATTAAAATAACATGTGTATCGTGCAGAGTAGGAGATGACACATGAACAAACAAAAATTCTTTTTGTGTTACAACCGTGAGCCAGTCGAGCCAAACAAAGCCTTTTCCATCTGGAATGTTGTTAGTGACTTTCCACTTCCAAAACCAGGTAAGACCCTCCCGATGGAATATGTAGGAAGTAAAGCTGTTGCAAAAAATTACAGCGTAATGGAAGTTTTCAATGAAAGAAGTTTAATTGGAAAAATTTTGACTCTCCTTGATTTCATTGATGATACACTCGGCTCTTCAAACAGAAAAGGAATTCACGCCATCACTGATTTGATTAACAGGGTTGCGCTACACGCAATCCAACGCCGATAACGACTTCCCCCGCCGACAAGAGCCACGACTCTGTCGGCGGCTTTTGTTTTTAGATATAAAAAAATCCTGGATTCCCGCCTTCGCGGGAAAGACAGAGAAGATTTGAAAACCGAACAAAAGGTAAAGCTCCTTTGAGGATTTTTCGCCATGAAAACAACACGTCAGGTCACATGAACTTTCAAATTTGGATGCAGTTCTAGGCGGACGATAAAAATGTTCCGAGCCGTACTAGACGTACGATAAGGAACATTTTTTGAAGTCCAACAACGAAATGCGCCAGATTTGGAAGTTCTGTGGTGACTGTCACCTAATTAGAAACTTCTTGCCAAGAGACCATGGAGTACTGATTCGAAGTCAGCGGAAAACTCGGGGGTGGCCCATACAACAAATTTGCATCATAGGTAATATTTCTCGTACCATACCCCGTCCCATCGGTATAGGCAAAACCATATCGTGTATAGGTAGCAATCATTCCATACAAAGTAAGCGTGGTTCGAATATAATTTGCACCACAACTTGAATCATAATAATCACGTCCAACCCGACCATTTTGCGCCACCAGTGCTGCGTCAATTTCCAAATTATCATCTGAAATCAACCCTGTATTCACATCTCCCTGTGAAATAAGAGCAATCACATCTGATCCTGTATAACTGGTATACAACAAATTAGTATTGACCGTAATAGCTGGTCGCGTCGCTGGATTATCAGGAAATCTCCCTGCTGCTACGGTAACACGGGCAGTATTAATCTGACCGTCCACCCACACATTATCCTCTACAAAAACAATACCATTGGCTGGAATCGGATAATTACCTACCAAAGTTTGTCCCCCACTTGATTTAATACTCCAAGTACCCCACCCTGTCTGGGAAAGATCATTGATACAGCCATTTGGTATAGCCTGCAAAGCAGTAACTTTATACAAATCAAACGTATCATCTGTTTTAAACACAATATGATATCCTTGAGCACCTGAAGTGGCAATATATTTACCGCCGCCCTGTGCAAGTGTTTTGAGTTGAGACAAATTAGCCGTCATACCAGTAAAATCAATGGTTGGTACTGGAAACAGTCGGCCTGCTTGAAAAACATCATTGCGTGTTGGTAATGCAGCTGGTGGCTGAGGGTCTGCTGGTGAAGATTGGGTGTAGACACCAAACTGAGTAGTGCCAAAATCAGGATCAACATACGTGGAAAGAGCACTTGAAATGAGATTGTGTGCAATACCATCAAAATGAATACCTCCGTTTGATTGGATCGGTCCATACACGACAGTACCAGCACCGAAACGTAAATTATCATTTGAAGCTACTGCATACTTTGCCAATGAGGGAATCGCGTACTTTGCCGCAATAGACCGAGCAATGGTTGTTGACGCCACTGTACCGGTAGATTTTACCAACACCAATGTCGTCCCCGTAGCTGGCTGGGTAATGTTTAATGCAAAAGTGCCAAGAATATTACCATTTGTATCATATACATAATGAACATATGTACCTTGTGTTGTACTACCATCTTTAAAATCATTTGGTGCATGAGCCAAATGCCATCTGTAATAATCAACCCCGCCTTCAGCAATCTGTATTGCCTCTTCTCGCTTGACTGCTTCTCGAGTAGCAATAATATTTCCAGCTGCCCATTGCAATAACCCAGCGAGGAGAACTGTGGCAATCGTCGTAAACACCACAACCTGTATAAGCATTTGTCCCCTATTCATATGTAATTTACATTTTACCATGGGGATGTTTAAAGATTAGCCTTCAAATTTCTAACTTCTACCTGACTTGTGACAGTAGTTGCTTGTTTTATTTTATTCGGATCTTTATTAATAACAAATGTAATCTTGATTAACCTGATGGACTGAGGGTTGACCGGCTGAGTAAGAGGTGATGATGTCCCCGCATAATTTTCATCATAATACTGAAATAATGGTGCTGTGCTGCTTGCAGTATTGGTTAAACCAGACACGACAGTAGATACTTTTTCAGCACCCGTGTATCCAAGTGGAGAACCCGTTGGTGATATTATACCTTGCATAAGAGAGGTGCCCGATACGAAATACCGAACCTGATCCGGATTACCATCATTATTTGGATCAGAATAAAAGGTCAATACTGATGATGATGCAAGTGCTATAGGATACGCCCCATTTGCTGATGGCTCAGCTTCACGTAATGCTCCGACCATAATTTTAATAATATGTCGGCCATCAAGCTGAGTATTCATATTATCTTGAGCAATAAAATCAAACGAAAACAAATCACGTTCAAACAATCCTACTGCGGTACCGACAAGAGCCAAAATAGCCAATGACACCACAAGTTCAACAAGTGAAAACCCCGTCTGTTTGTTTTTTTGTATGGTATATGATTTCATCTACTCTTATTATGGTAACAATGTGACAGAAACACCTTGCCATGCACTGCTCACTGTAATAGGTACCGTGGCAGTCTGATATCCACTGGCAGTAATCTGTATTGTATAATTTCCCGCACTCAAATTAGAGAAAGATACCTGTCCAGGAGGAGCACATGCAGAAGTAAAAGTAAAAGCAATATCAGAAATATTTGGCGTTTTTGTTTGATCTGCAGTATGTAAAAATAATTTATATCGTAAATATCGATTACCATTATTGAGGGCCGCGATATTTGTGTTTGCTAATGTATAATATGTCCCACTAGTACCATCTGGTCCAAGAAAATTCCATGTTCCCCCATTATTGTTTGTCGCTATCTGAAAACGTACCGCAATACTCCCTGTTGATGTTGCCTGATCTTGTGGAGACCATACCATATTACCAAAATTGGACACACCAGATGTATCAAAACTCGAAGAGATAAGACTGCCATCTGTCACATACTGTCCAAGAGATGATCGTAAAATGATTCCACCAACAGGATTATTTACTACAATATTACCATCCGAAGAGAGATACTTTGTTGTGCCAGCTGTTGATGTCGCTTGTCCTGAACCACCAGACCAGTCCGTTTGAGAGAAAAACCCTTGCCCAGTAATACGTGTCGCAGAGACGGCATTACCTGCGGTAAGCAACTGCACTGTTGCACCAGATACAGGCAGACCAGTCGAAGAATCTTTGACCGTCACCAGTACGGTGTCTGGATTTTTTGGTTCAACAATTAATTGAATATTTTGGGTACTATTTGGAGCAACCGCCACAGGAATGAGTGGATTTGCGCCAATCAACTCATATGTTGGGTCAGTCAATGACAGTGTGTAACTATCCCATTCCATATTACTCAAGTTAAGTGTGCCCGTCCCACCAGTATTTAAACTTTGGTTATATTTATATATTATTGGACTCGTACCAATTGTTTTTGAACCAGTCATATTAAAAGCAACACTTGGAACAGCATTACAATCTTCATCGACGCTTGCGACACTAACAGTACTTACCTTATCAATAACAAAACTTGCAGTAGAAGCTTGTTGTAACAAAACAGTAGCATGTGGTTTTGTTGGATTTATATTTACTGAACTCGTTGCATATGTCTGGTCTGTCGTATATCCACTTTTCGTCACAGTAATTGCATATGCATTTTGACCGGGTGGTGCATCTACCTCTTCCAACATACCTGAATTATTGGTCACATCATCAATGGTAATGGTCGGTGACGCTTGATTATCAACAATATGTATATTT
The DNA here is from genome assembly GCA_903870365.1 of uncultured bacterium. Taxonomy (GTDB): domain Bacteria; phylum Patescibacteriota; class Minisyncoccia; order Phycocordibacterales; family DATDWN01; genus CAIQCQ01. Next base: position 13,722 of record CAIQCQ010000024.1, read on the forward strand.
GCCTGTGAAATAGGATGACCATTGCTGTCAAACGCATTAATAATCAATGCACCATTGGCAGCAGACGTTTCCAGATATTTCGGAGCAATCTGACTCGTTAAAACAACTGGTTGAAATGCTTTACACAATGCACAATCTACTTCAACCTGAACAATTTTATAATCATCTGGTGATGTATCAGTTGGCAGACTGCCATCAAATGGATCATCCACATTTCTTACTGTTGTGACAACAATATATGAAGTCGAATCACGTACAATCGTCTGGCTATGTGTCAGTAAACCAGTAGGTAGACCCCCCAGAATTCCAACACTATTGTAAGGCAGATTTCGTGCCAACTCCAGTTGTTCAGTTGCCAAATCAATAGCTGCCACTTTAAATCGACTGTCTGCTATCACATCATATACCGCTTTGTATGCACCATATACAGACATAACAAGAACAACAAAAAGAGCAGTGCCCACAAGCATTTCAACAAGAGTAAATCCAGCACCACTTTTGATAGAGCCTCTTGAATACACATATATATTATTCTGCTTAAATAAATTCATCTATATATAATTATTTACCAAAAGTGGTGCTTGATAAATCCTTTACTATTACTCTTTATCTCATTACTCTTAAGAGATCGCGGAGGACAACGAATAAATCGGTGTGATCATGGATAATGCAAATATTCCTACCGCTGTACCGATGACAATCATAAGCACAGGCTCGATGATAGATGACATATCTTTTGTTTTTTGATCGACATCTTCCTCGTAAAATTCTGCTACCCCCATAAGCATGTCACCGATTTTTCCTGTTTCCTCGCCCACCGCCACCATCTCCCCAACAAAAATAGGATACAAGTGAGGATTATCAGAAAATATTTTTGAAATAGGATCTCCTTTTTGAATAACCTCCTGAGTTTGTCTCAAAACTGCTTTATAGTACGAATTTTGCAAAACATCTTCTGTCACTGATAAAGCCACGACAATATCAACCCCGGATGAAATGAGTGAAGAGAGTGTGCGTGCAGTCCGAGCAGAATTGACCTCTCTGGTAATGTCCCCGACTACGGGCAGATGAAGTGTTGTCCAATCAATGATACGTTTACCTCGGGAAGTACCAAAAAACCATATACACAATCCAATTATCACAAAGAGTACACAGAGAATAATAACAATATGATCCTTGAGCCCATTGGAAACAGCAATAATAATCCGTGTGGAAAGGGGTAACTGAGTACCAAAACTCGCAAAGGTCGACGACAATGTTGGTACAACATAAATAAGAAGAAGTGTCCCAATAACGAGCATTAAACAAAAAATAACTGCTGGATACATCAGTGCACCCTTAATTTTTTTATTCAAAATATACGACTTCTCTAGTTGCATAGAGACATTTTTTAATGCCAAAACCAAATTACCAGATTCTTCACCTGCCTTAGTCATAGACACAAACAAATGAGAGAATACTTTTGGATACAGCATCATGGCGTCAGACAAGGTTTTACCCCGACTCACCTCCTCTCCAATGACAACCATGATTTTTTTTAACTCCCCTTTTGATTGTCGCTCAATAATAGATAGAGCACGAATCATTGGTAACCCCGCCTCGATCATAGAACTTAGATTTCGTGCAAAAATAATCTTGTCATGAGGTTTGACTGAACCGAGAAATGGTAGATCACCGGAAGCAAAAGAAAAACCTCCAACTTTTTTTTCTGAAGCAGAGATAATAGAAATATTGTCTTTTTTTAATTTATGAGATAAATCAAACTTATCTGTCGCCTCCATATCACCTTCAAGTGGTTCTCCCTCGACACCCGTTGCTTTGTAATGAAATAAGGACATAGGAATGAAGTTAGAATCTAGAAGTACGAAGTTAGAATAATAGATGCGGATACATATATAGTATATACCACATTATAGATGAAATAATGTGGATATAAACAAAAAAAAGACCACGAACTTTCATAATTTCATCGAGGTCGCGTATAGATTTTGAAAATAATTCGAGCCGTACTGAGTCGTACGGTGAGAATTATTTTCAAAATATAAACGATGAGATCGGTGAAATTTGGGAGTTCTACTATTCACTCACCACTCTCAAGATCTCTTCAATGGTCGAAATACCCTTGACTGCTTTGTAAATACCATCTTCAAGCATGGTCAACATACCCTCGCTGTCTGCTTGTTTGGCAATATCATCTGATGTTCCTCCTTTCATAATGATTTCCTTGATCGCTGACGACATGTGAAAAATCTCATGAATACCCAGTCGTCCAGCATACCCTTCCTCGTCTTTAATACCTTTTTTAGGTCGATAAAATGGAATTTTCTCCCACGTATCAGCTTTTCCCACTATTTTTTCGTCTTTAAGTACTTTTAAAACCTTATCCAAGTTGACCGATTTACCAAGCGTCTCTACTTCAGCCTTGGTCAATAAATATTTTTCCTTTTGATCAGTCAATTTTCTCACCAAACGCTGACCAATAATGACATTGATGGTGGACACGATCAAAAAAGGCTCTACTTTCATATCGATCAATCGGGGAATAGCCCCGGCAGCCGAGTTTGTGTGGAGAGTGGAGAGAACTACGTGACCGGTCAACGATGCGTTGATAGCCAGGGACGCTGTTTCATTGTCCCGAATCTCCCCCACCATGATGATATCTGGATCCTGACGAACAAGTGAACGAAGGCCAGAAGTAAAGGTAAAACCAATTTCTGGTCGCACCTGTGACTGATTAATGCGCTTCATTTGATACTCAATCGGGTCTTCAATGGTCGAAATATTCACATCTGGGGTATTCAAGAGATCTAAAATGGTATACAACGTGGTCGTCTTACCGGAACCTGTTGGACCAGTGGTGAGAATCATGCCCGTTGTTGATTGCAAAGCTTTGTGAATACGTTCCAGTCCGTCGCCGTGAAAACCAAGAAACTCCAAGGTAAATCCAGAAACATTTTCTCGAAGGAGACGCATCACGGTCTTTTCCCCATAATATGTCGGTAGAGTAGACACACGAAAAGAAACTTTTTCCCCATTGGCATCTATTTTGAAGCGACCATCCTGCGGTAGCCGTTTTTCATCAAGCTTAAGGTTTGACAACACCTTGATGCGGGCGGTAATACTCGCTGCCGTATTTTTTGGCAAAACCATGGCATCATGCAGCATACCGTCAATACGGTACCGTACAATAAGCTCAGTCTCCGTTGGTTCGATATGAATATCAGAAGCATTTTGTAGAATAGCGTGTTTGAGTAAGGTATCTACAATACGGACCACGGGCACATCATCGGCCAATTTTTTAAGATCTTTTTCCGACACTTCACTCTCATCCCCTTCTGGAACGCTCTTCAAGGTAGCTGCATCTTTGACAATAAGGTCACCGAAATCTGCTTTCAAGCTCTTTTGATACTGCAAAAGGGCAGCTTTCATCGAACTATTGTCCGTCAAGCGTGGCAAAATCTTTAAACCCACTTTTTTCTTGACGAAATCAATGGCGGTCAGGTCAGCTGTGTCGAGCATAGCCACCTCAAGGACATCTTTATCCTTTTTGAAGGCAACGATATTATGATTACGAGCAATTGGCTCAGGAATGAGTGACAAAATCTCAAAATCGAGTTTTTCATCTTTCAAATCAACAAACGGGATACCGAGAACATATGCCTGCATCCGTCGAAGGTCATCTTCTGATAATTTCCCTTCATTGACCAAGATCTTGCCGATAGAATCACCATTTGCAGTAGCTTTTTTGACTGCAGCAGAAATATCTGCTCGTGAGACGAGACCCGAGTCGAGGATAAAATCACGAAGTTGTGTTTCTTCTATGTGCATCGTGATTATAGTGTAACAAATTTTTCTATGACATTGCGCGAGTTGTGTGCACAATGTTGTTTATTCGAGAAATACCTCGCCAGCTAGGCTCGCGGGGATGGACGGCACGGCTGCTTTTATTATTCGTAATTCGTACATCGTAATTCTTATTTCGACTTTTTAGTACACATTTCAATTTTTTGACTTACACAAGAAAATGAGATACTCTTGTTTTTGGGAATTTACCCACAGGAGAATGCATGTTGAAAACAATCGGTGAATGGGAAAAACTTTCAGAGAAAGAGCGCCTGGTAATCCTGGCAATAGCTCTTGAGCTGATACAGGTCGAAGGAGGACAGGCTAAGTACATGGAGGTACAGAGAATAACAGGCCTCAATCCGGAGGAATTCAGGTTAACCATTTTAAACCTGAAAAAACAGGGGCTGTTGTCGGTGGATTCACCGAATAATATGCAATGTTCATTCATCAAACTGGAAGGAGAGGCAACATGTCCTCTTCTGATACCAGCGCGCATCCCTGCGGCTGCGTAACAGCTAACTGTAGTACAACAAAAATCCACCGGGACAACCTGGTGGATTTTCTATTAGTTTCTTTACACAACGGGGGCCATGGGTGGAAATTGGAACTTATTTAGAAAATAATTAGATAAAAAAAGCCTCGACCGCGAGTACGCTTTTCTCCCGCGACTCAAAAATTTCTCGTCAGAAATTTTTGGTCTGGGCACCGACTCGCGTCTTGGCTTTACTAAGCCAAGAATCGCTCCGTCGTTCGAATCTCACCCGAAAAATCTTCGATTTTTCTTCATCCAAATTTTTTCACTGCGTTCAAAACTGCGGATGAGGAGAGATTCGAACTCTCGGTACCCTTTCGAGCACGGCAGTTTAGTAAACTGCTGCCTTAAGCCACTCGGCCACTCATCCTTTATATTTTTAGAAACGTCTTTGCGGAGACGGATGTTTCGTCCGCGGATAAAAATTTTTCGTCAAAAATTTTTGGTCTGGGCACCACCTCGCGGTCCCGTCTGGTAACGGGCCTCCTTACAGGATCGGTATACCTTTCACATTCTGAGCACAGAACGTTCAAGGTCTTGCGAAGTGACATGAGTCACCTCTCACCTCGCTCCGGTGTTCGAATCCCTCCCACGAACCTTCGGTTCATTCGATTCCGCAAAGTTTTAGCTTCGCAGAAACTTTGCGGGAGATGTTGAACGACGTTAGAACTTACTTTAGCACACTAGAACACTACGAACCATTCCCAATTTTCAGTCGATCTGGAACAGAAGTGGTATAATTAAAGCGCAGGATTGCCACGCGACCTTGAATGGTCTGGATAAATAATTTGGGCTGGTTGTGATGGTGGTTGCACCTCAAACTCAATATGACTTACTTCTTCTGATTTTAATTTACCTTCTGCACTTGCTACAAAAACTTTCAAACCCCCACCTCCTTCTTTTGTATTAACTACGGCAACATTAAACTTGATCGGCTTCAAAATCCGAAAACCTTCTACATTGCTTACCCCTTTGCTAATGGCAGTAAGGGTTGATTGGACGTATTCTTCTAGTTCTTTTGATTCTACATTCATAATTGATCGTATCTTACCAAAATCTAGAGTAAAGTAAATAAAAACGAAAGTCCCCACCGGCTACGAGAGCAGGTGGGGACGGATAACAACTTGATTTACTGTAAAACAACTTCCTTGGTGTACATCGCTTCCACCTCGGCCCAGAGACGATTCGCTTCCTCGTACTCAAGGTACGAAACGCGCTCGCGTAACTCCGGCTTCGGCAGAACGACATCACCAACTTGCAGAACGGCATAGATCGGGCCGACTGAACCCATTTGACTGTGTTCCACCGGTTTGAAAACTTCCACCTTGCCGATGGCAGAGAGAAAGTCTTGCATGGCCTTTTCACCACGACCCGAACCACCACCCCAACAACCCCACTTACCCCACGGAGTCCAGATGCTTCCCGGGCCGCCGTAGTACTGCTCGATAAAGATACCACCGGTTGTTTGATTGTAGAAGGGATTGACCCCTTCGCTTCGGCGATCGCCACACGAGGGCTTCATGATGTCACCACCCGAACCCATGACCTCGTAGAACTTGAACGAGAGGTCAGCGATTTGTCGCATCGCCGTGTAGACCAACAGAGGATCAGACGGCAGGCTCGGTGCAGGTGCACTTGCTTTCGCTTGTGCCCGTTCTTCGCGCATCTTCCGGTTGAGTTCCTCCGCTTGCTTTGAAATACAGGAAGCGAAATCGCTCGGGAAAATGGCTTGCGCGATTTGTGGAATGGAAAGTTCGAGAAGCGTGTAGATCAGAGGGACTTGCCCGACGGCTTCGTTTCTGATCGGCTTTCCCGAATATCCATCGACGCCCTCTTGCAAATCGTAGAGTGCTAAGTTGGCCGCCAAGAAGAAACCTTCCGGCACCAAATCAGCGTTGACGTGTTGTGCCAAGTACTCGGCGAATGAGTAAACGAGTTTTTGCTGGTTGGGAAGGTATTCCCGCAACCGCAGAAGCCGATCTTTGATAACTCCATTGTCCGGCATCAAAACTGACTGCGCGAACATAAGAGCCTTTCTCGGATTGCGTTCCCCGAGAAATGACATTGAGGGATTTCGACCACGTTTTTTCTTTTGGATAGCGTGGGCGATGACCTGTACTGCATAGGTGCGAGGAAAAACCAAGTTTGATTGTGTCTGCATGTGAAGGATCCTTTCTGTATTCAATGATAGCATAATACATACTATCTGTCAAGCAGAAATGAACGAAAATATGACTCTAAACAAGGACAATAAACGAAGTAAGATAAATGTAAAGTAATAATTTTTGCAAATCAAAACCGCCCCTTTCAGAGCGGTACCAACTTTACACAGAGTTGGCGAACTGTTTACGACTCGGATGGGACCGTGACCACTGCGGTGGAGGTGAGAAATGCTTTCGCATCCTCACGCTTCATCACATGGAACATCAGTCCGTCGAGATTGACCTGATCCTCCTTGCGGGGATAGTCATCCACGACGTACATTCCGAATCCGTCCTCGGGGCGTTTGGTGATGATGTAGCGAGCTTTCGCTGCCACATAATCAACGCCGGGAGCATCCACGTCGGGTTTGGTCACGGCATTGTGACCAAGAAGTCCCGGACGTGTGACGAAGTTCCAGAAGCTATCGCTTTCGCCGAGGATGATGAACATTTCACCTTCCTCGAGTTCGCGACGGATTCTGAAAAAATCGTCAGTGGACAGGTCACCCCAGCCGAGCTTCTCGCCCGCCTTGTTGTACCAGCCACCGTTATGAACGAAATCCTTACCTCGGATTTGTCCACAACGGAGACCAAACAACTGGCTCGCGTTCTCGAACTGATGCCCGTAGAGACCCTTCGTCAACTGTGCCATGATTAGCAATCCATTCCGTAATGAATCAGGACAGTTGTATCATTCTTGTATGGCGAAAAAACCAAAATTGAAGTTAGTCGATAGATTAGAAATCAAGATCTTGTTAGACAAAGGGTATGGATACAGAGAAATTGCTCGAAGTATGG
>CAIQCQ010000025.1 GCA_903870365.1 uncultured bacterium
TACTGAAAAGGTTGAGTAGATCGCATACAGTGCAATCAGCACTACAAGTCCGACAAGTAATGGTGAGTACAAAACAGAACGCACCTTTTTCTTTTTTTGAAAATCCTCCATATATGTGGTAGTATACCATTACTATGTTATTCCAGAAAAAACACCAAAAAAAGATCCAGATTGTATGGACTATTGCCTGTGTTCTCTTGATTGTAGGTATGATCTTGGTCTATTTACCAGCTATTTTTAGCTAAAAAATTCTGAGAGCCTACTCATAATCTAATCTTTTCACAGACAGGCTGATTTTTTCATATTATCCTAGCGGTTAGATTATAAACACGCTCTTATAGACACGTATAGGTAGTGTCCGTCCATCCATTTGAACTGTTGTTTATCATTACATATGCACCTGTAGATTCTTTCCAATACCCAAGATGCAATCCTGGGTTTCCTGAAGCAGCAGAATAACAATAATATCTATAGGCATACCCACTATTTGCGTCACCAGACATGGTATTTGAAGGATCTACTGGAACTTTTGGCATAAACCCCGCAGTTTTAAGAAATTGCATAAAACCAGCACCCTGTGAACTATAATCCCACCCTCCGGCATCAGTCTCATTACTAAATCCTCCACAGGCAGTACTACCACCTGGGACAGGTAAACAACCATATTGATTGTAAAAAAGAGCGATAGCATTCATTATGTTGTGCATATCTTCAGATCGAACAGCGTCTCGTGCTTTCACTCGAGCACTTGAAAGTGATGCGAGTATTACCGAAGACAACATACCAATAATAGCAATGACCACAAGAAGTTCGATGAGGGTAAACCCTTTTGATTTCATAGATAAATTATAACATCATCCACAAGATAACTCAAAAAAATACTCAAATCTTACTGAGACTCAACACAGTAATTATATGCTGAATATCCATCATTTGCATACAAATAATTTCCAGGAGTAAATGGGTCTGGTAAATCGCTGTATTAGAGTGACTGTTTATCTGATTGATTTTCAAGCCAGGTACACAATAGATATATAGTGGCATCACTACCACCAGAAGTACCATTTGAACGATACTGATACACCGTATTAATACTTAAACCAGCAGGGCAGTTTGCATTAACCAAAAATGGTGGTCCACAAAATGTTTGGATGTTAATAGGATCTTTTGGTACAGAACTGATGACGCCCGCATTGACCAATGGTGTTTCTAATAATGTGGCCCACGTCGTAGCACCTGGTTTACTATTTGCATAATTACTATTTTGAGTCGCTGAGATTGCTGCAGTACCTGGGTATCCTCCATATTGATTATAATAAAGAGCTAAAGCATTTTGAATTTGATGAAATTCTTCTTTTCTTCGAGCGTCTCGAGCCTTCATACGAGCGGTATTCAAAGAAGCAAGAACGATGGAAGACAACATGCCGATAATAGCAATGACCACAAGGAGTTCGATGAGGGTAAACCCTTTTGATTTCATATATCTAGTATACCAAAAAAAGTTTAACTTCTCATCATCTTTAAAAACACATCTTGGGGTATATTCACCTTGCCTCGTCCTTCCATTTTTTTCTTCCCTTTTTTTTGCTTTTCTCGCAATTTCATTTTACGCGTAATGTCTCCTCCATACATATGTTGTGTCACATCTTTACTAAATGCCGAGACGCTTCGTGATGAAATGATTCGTCCAAGTGCTTTGCCTTGGATTTTCATCGCAAACATTTGTCGGGGAATGATGGCGTGTAATTTTTCCACCGCTTTTTCAGCCTCTTCTTCGGCCAATCGACGGGAAACTACACGTGAAAAAGCAGGTAGGACTTCGTCTGCCACTAAAATATCAAGTCGCGTCACATTGGCATCACGCATTTCTGATAATTCATACGACACAGATGCATATCCAGACGTCGTACTCTTTAATTGATCAAAAAAATTTCGCATCAGTTCACGAAGAGGCATCTTGATTGAAATTTTTGCTCGATCAGCACCAAAATTTTCTGATTCCCCTACTTCTGCTTCATGTTCATACAACAAGGTCATCAATGCGCCCATATACGTAATGGGGGTAATAATAGCCATGTCTACCCACGGTTCCCGTGCCATTGCATACGTCCCTTCGTCTGGGAAAAAAGCTGGTGAATAAACCATTTCTGTTTTTCCTAAGCCCGCTTGTCCGGATGGGTTTTTATACGTCACCTCATACGTAATAGTCGGCATAGTAATCACCAAATTGAGTCCAAATTCACGTTTCAAACGTTCCGTAATAATTTCCAAATGAAGCATACCGAGAAAGCCACAACGAAATCCCCGCCCAAGTGCTCCGGAAGACTCCTCTTCATACGAATACGATGAATCAGACAAACGGAGTTTACCCAGAGCCTGCTTTAATGGAATAAAATCATCCTGACTTTCTGGATAAATCGAAGCCCACACTACTGGTCGAGGTGACATAAATCCAGGAAATGGTGGCTCGGTGTCTGACAACACAGCAATGGTATCACCCACACGGGCTACTCCGGGTTCTTTAATACCAGTAACAATGTAGCCAATCTCTCCGGCAGACAAAGACTCAACAGGTCGTTCTTCTGGTGAAAAAATACCTACTTCAATGGCAGTAAACTTCTGCTCTGCAATTTTGAATACGAGTGGTGTGTTGCGAGTAATAGAGCCAGACATGACACGAATAAAGACAATAACCCCACGATGTGTTGAATATTTAAAATCAAACACTAGAGAACGAAATAGTGAAGCTTGCATATCGAGACTTGAAGCTTGAGGTGCAGGCACTCGTGCAATAACTTCTTCTAACAAATGTTCCACACCCTCACCAGTCTTACCAGACACCAGTAAAATATCTTCTGGACGACAATGAATAAGGTTCACCACTTCATTTGTGACGTCAGCAATCCGCGCAAGGGGTGAATCAATTTTGGATAATACAGGAATGATGACTAAACCAGCTTCCTGAGCCATAGCCAATGTGGTCAGTGTCTGAGCCTGAACACCCTGAGTGGCATCCACGAGCAAAATAGAGCCCTCAACAGCCTTGAGAGACCGTGATACTTCGTATGAGAAATCGATATGGCCCGGAGTATCAATGAGATTAAGAATATATTTTTTTCCACCGCTCTCATATTCCATCCGAACTGGTTGCATTTTGATCGTAATACCTCGCTCACGCTCCAGTTCCATGGAGTCGAGTACCTGCTCCTGCATTTTGCGTTTTTCAATAGTATGAGTCATTTCCAACATCCGGTCAGCCAATGTGGACTTCCCGTGGTCAATATGTGCAATGATAGAAAAGTTGCGTATATGTTGCATATAGTATTATTTATTATTTTTACACAATCAAAAAGTCACTTCTATCATTGCACATATTGGAAGAAAGGGGTCGGGAAAACTGGGTGTTTTCCCGTGAAGGAAGGACTGGGAAAACCGCGGGTTTCCCAGAAGTCGTACTCGACGTGATAGGTGCAATGATAGAAAAGTTGCGGATGTTCTGCATACTAGACATTTAAGCACAAAAATCCTCCTGATACTATTTTCTTGCTGCAGCAGAATCACCAAAGTTTAAAATTAGATTAACTAAGTATGTACGTTTTTAAACAAAAAAAACCGCCCAGAATATCGGACGGGATGATACAAATCAGAAAAAAGTATTGTGCGAGGTTTAAGTATTCGGGAAACTCAAACCCCGCACAGATGAAGGTGGGCTCGTTTGAAATACTCCAACCCACCATCCTGTTCTAATTATAGTCCCCTTCACAATACAAAATCAATGAGATCTTGCAAATTGTTGAATACCCTCTTCTTTCTGCAAAGCATAGTACATCGACAAAACTGACCCGATAATGATACATAACACACCAATGATATACAAAAATGATGCGACTTTGTTTGTATACTGCAATGCCAACAATGTACTCAATATGTAGTGCCAGTCATGTATAGAGCTATCTCCTCCCAACAATGGTAACTGCATTGCCACAGCATCACCGGCATAGATAGACACATTGAGCACATTTTGCCCAACCCACAACAGACAGAGCGATCCAGATAGTTTTTGCTGACTCATAAAAAAATAGACTGCAATAGATAGTGGCAATATGATCTGAAAAGCACTACCCGCAAGGATGTAGATAAACTCATTACAAAAAGAAAAAATGGTGTGCCCTGCTTCGTGGAAAATGAGGTCAACACCATCAATAAAATGCCAGTCAGTATATGTCGACAGATAATTCCAAAAATATGCGCAGATGACAAGGGTACTGACTGGACGAAGATATGTATTCATACAAGTACGTACATTGTACTAGGTAGTGATATATTTTCAAAAAAATACGTATGAACTTTTGGGAATTTTTGTGCTCCTTATGGGACGATATCCGAACAGCTCTATTACTACAAGTATAGCAGAAAAGGAGTTTGGCTTTCTATCCTATTTTTCTATTCTGAATAATTTTTTAAAAATCATACAAATTGATTCAATAAATCCTAGAGCCAAAAGAAGAAAAACTATCCTCTTTATGGTAAGTGCATAAGAATTTGGTTGTACCCATAAAGTGGTATTATTCAAATTTAATTGTCTCGACTCTGCTATTGATCCTGTATCTAATGGATATGGACTAATACTTCCGATATTTTCTAAAGAAACAGGAACAGTAATTACCGTTCCATACTCATCTGTAGTTGTTGCAAGTAAAAATAACGAGTATTCAAAACCTCCTTCCGAAGCCGGTATGTGTAGAGAACATACGCTCATATTGGGTGTAGCTATTATTTTTTCTCCTGAGATCATTCGTTCAATTGTTCCTGATTGTTCATTGCTAAGTGGTGGAAGAATTTCTAATCCTTTTTGTATATCGAGCATAGATTTATTAGTATTAAATGGGAATACAGCCACTTCCAGAGTCACAGGCGTAGTTGTTGCATTATGTTGACTTACAATACTTCCATTATAAAAACACACATCATACCAACTCAAATTGAGTGTGGTTCCAAGTGCTTCACTTAAAATCATAGCTAACTGATTTTGAGGTCTTACAGAGAAAGCATATTCTCGAGGGTTGTCATTTGAAAATGTGAGTTCAAGTTTTTGAGGAGAAGGAGGTTGTATTACAAAATATGAGATTGCTAGTAAAATCACAAACAACACAAAATATTTCGAGTTAAAATGACTGTGTTCCTCGGTAGTTTTTTTGTCTTCATTTATCATAAGTTTGACAATAAGACTCTATAATTATTTTTTACTTTTTACAATAGAAAAAGCTCACCCGAGAGTGAGCTTACCTGCGTAGCAGGATTTTGAGGTTTTATGACGCCGGCCACTCGACACCGAAATATCCGAGCACCTCCGAGATGTTTCTGATACTGATCTCGTAGATGCCTTTCATTCGGTATACACCCTGATACCCCTTCTCGACAATATCACCGAGGGTGTTGATGCCCTGCCAGTGAAGTTGATTGTAGAGACGAGTGGGAAACAGACCTTCGATCGAAATCTCTGCAAGCGGTTTTTTGGACGCCTTCAGATTTGCCACGAGAGACTGGTACTCTGCCGTCTGGACGACAAGTTTGTTCTCACGCTTGATCTTCAGTTCGAGGTTTTTGACCCGATATCTGATACTTTCTTCGCTCACATCACGGTCTACTGCGATATCGAGATATGAGTCCCCCCCGGCAATTCTTATGGCGAGGGATTTCTCTCTCGGTGTGAGCAAGCTCATATTTCCGTTCGCCAGAAACCTCGAAAAAAGGTCTTGCTTCATCATGGTCTGTTTCTCCTCTATACCTGCCTTGCGGTCAGGGTTTACTAGAAACTTTTTTTACAAAGAACTACAGTAGGGATTGCTCCCTTTTAGAAATCCAAATTGCTTCAGATGTCTAAAAGGAAGGCGTAATTTTCATTACGCCAAACCCACTTCAGGACAAAGCAACTTACTCGCTACCTGAGGTGATAGCGTTCCACTCCATGGCGCGATACGCCGGCGGTGCAAGAAGTACCGCAGTGTACCGGTCAGGATCGTTCTCTTCACGAGAATCGAAAAGACGACCTACTGCACTGCTGTGGTCTTTGACAACCTCAACAGCATATCCCGCATTCCTTAGAATGCGATGAAGGTCTTCGAGACCTTTGCCTGCAAGCAGAATCTTTTTCTTCGTGGTTTCCATTGCTTTTGTCCTTATCCATACCTCCCTTACGGTGAGGATTTACTGGAAGGGTTGTTACAAAGAACATTAGGATGTTACTCCTATCGCAGAAAACTTTTTCAAATTTTCTCTGATAGAAGTCCGAGGTATATTCACTCGGACACCTGCGTTGCAGGATTTTGAGATTGTTTGTTATATAGGGGTCTCAATCCTGTGAGGATGAACTACCAGCGAGGTTCGCGAGGTTTTTTAGGCCCACGCAATTTTTCCAATCTCTGGCGTTCCTTCTCCTTTTGTATTTCAGCCGGAGTTGGAAGTGGTCCGTTGATTGCCTCTATGCCCTTGATGGCATCGAGGATTTCCTCGACACCCTTCGGCTCCAGCATTATCGCTGAAGCTCCGACGAAGAAAGTCTTAAAGACTCCTCCTCGTAGTTGCTTCCCGACCTCAGTGAGGTGAGAAGCCATACGTTCTGCTTCCTCTTTCGAGTAAGGGCCATATTCCTCTCTTTTGCTGAAGCCGAATGCTCCATCGTCTTCAAAAAAGCTGATGACAACAACATGATTATTTTCCATTTCCATCTCCTCTTTCCATACCTGCCTTACGGTCAGGATTTACTGGAAGCCTTACAAAGAACTTACTGCTACATGATAGCACAACCTACCTATTATGTCAATAAGCACGTTGCTTTTCCTTAAAACCCTTGTAATATAAGGCTAATTCTATGGATACCCTCATCACCCAACTAGACCAGAAATACGCTAAATATCAGAATGGATTATTGACTAAAAAGAATAAAACGTCTGTATTTTTCATGGCGGACTGTGCCTACGAATATTTTTGCATCACAGAAAATCAGCCAAAAATTAAAGAAATTATCGAGCAAGATACAAAAGCGTTGGAAAAAATAAAAGGAGAAATAATTACAGAAAACCAATCCCCTGTAGTCCAAAAGGAACTGATTAAAAATGTTGAGGTCAACTCTCTTTCTTTTTGCTATGGCGAAGTTTTTAGAGATATGTATTTGCCGATGAGCAAACACAAAAATACTCGAAAACTTTTATCTGAAAAAGAAATTATCGGTGATACTCGAGTTGTAGGAGAAAGACTCTTGAATTTTGAGCGTGCTGTTGGTGTAAAGATTGCAAACTTTTTAGGAATACCTATCCTCAAAGACGCAGATGCTGGAATTGCTTTAGTTAAAATTGGATACAGTTTTAATCAAAAACAATATCCGATGTATATGGAAAAAATCCATTCCCTACTGACTCAAAAACTTTTAGAAAATTATACCCAAAAACAAGACCTTCCAACTCCTGAAATCTCATTACTGAAGAAAATCTGGATATCTGAAACTGATGGAATCTTCAGAGAAGAAAAAGGTAAAATACTTTCCTACACAATTCGCAGAATTTCTAACAGATACAAGATTGTGACATACCTCCTCACACACGATACAGCTCATATCAGTGATATCGCCACTCTTACTGGACAAGATTTGAGTCTGATTATTAAAGAGATTAAGCAAATCAATATCAATTTCCGTAAGAAATTAAAGGTTAATGCTGACTTAATTATTCATCATAAGACTGGTGGATATTCTTTCAACAAAAGTCATTTTGATGTAGCACAAAAATTGTAACCGTTAGTGGATGTTAATAACTTTTGGAATTAAGCCCTATAAAACAGGGCTTTTTTCTTTTTCCCAAAACAAAAGGTTTACAGGAGGTTAGTGGCTAGAAAAGAGACGATTACACCATGACTAGCTTTAACCAGTTACTCGTGGATCGGCTCATCAAATACTTCAAGGAGAAGTATGACCTTGTCATATCTCCTGAAACTGCACAGGAATATCTCAATTCCATGGCGGATGTATATGCCTCGTACATTGAGTTCCTCACACCCAATGAAAAGAGATAAACATATCAAGCACTTTTTAGTGCAAGGTGGAGAAATTGTACCAGTCGCTCACAACGACCCTCGCATCCAATACTGGGATCCAATGGCACAAGCATACAATTATCTTTCTGTGTTATCTGCCAAAGTCTATCCAAAAGATTTACACATCCATGATTCTTTTCGCAGAAAATACAAAGAAGAAACGGAGAAAAAGAAACGAGGAGTGATTAAAAAATATTCTTTTGGTGCAAGTAGACGATGTAAATTTTTCATTCGTAACACTGCTCATCTGATGGAGTACATGGTCAATCTGACGTATCCGAATGACTACCCGATGGATGGATTGCTCGTCAAAAAACAATTACATAAATTTTTAGGATGGCTTCGTTACCATGGATACAAATATCTCTGGGTCTTGGAATTTCAAGATCGTGGTGCTCCTCACTTTCATATCTTAGTCGACAAAGAAATTCAGCAAAACAATGTTCGAGCATACTGGTACAAGATGGTGAACTCGGGAGATCCAAAACATTTAGAGCGTGGTGCGGTCATCGAGCCAATCCGTTCTAAGGGAGGCATGGGACATTATCTCACCAGTTACTTGGATAAACCAAAACAAAAAACTGTACCACTTGAATACCAAAAGGTCGGTGGCTTTTGGGGTCATTCAGCTGGTCTTTTGTCTGAAGATAAGATGCGAATTTATGGCAGTCGTGAAGACATAGCAAAATTGAAAAAAGAATTGAAACCGGTCAAGCAATTCGATCGTGGTCAAAAAAGAAACTGGGAACGACGAGCAGATGCGAAAGCATTAGAGACTGATGTAAAGAAAAAGAAATACAAAAAGTTCTTCACTGGATTTACTGGATTTTCATTGCGAGTCACCAACGCTGACAAGCTCTACGATGAATTACTCCGCCGAGACATCATTCTCTGGCCATACAGACTGACCGGCATACCGCCACTGCCACCAGCACCCACCAACGTGGTGCTGTGGCAGGGGTCGGTGCCGGAGGTAGGCAAGAGAGATGAACCGAGAACGCAGAAGTTGATTGAAAGTGATGAAGAATTACTACGTAAATGGGGATTGTATTAGCAGGGTTTTCCTTGACTATATAATCATATTAGAAGAAATGAAGAGAAAGAATTTATTGAGAATTTGTAAAATTAACCATTAACCGCTACTATCATGACTATGAAATTTATCCTTTATTGCAGAAAGTCTACCGATACCGATGACAAGCAGGCTCTTTCCTTGGACTCCCAAGAGCATGAGCTGAAAGAGTTGGCTTTGAAAGATGGATTAGAAATTGTTGAGACACTGAAAGAGAGTAAAAGTGCCAAAGCTCCGGGTCGTCCAATTTTTAACAAGATGTTGAAAATGATTGAGCAAGGAAAAGCCGATGCAATTTTGTGTTGGAAAATTGATCGTCTCTGTCGTAATCCTGTTGATGGTGGCACGATACAGTGGATGTTACAAAATGGTGTTATTCAAAAAATCCGAACATTTGAAAAAACATATTTACCCACAGACAATGCGATCATCATGTCCGTTGAACAAGGACAATCGAGTCAATTCATTACTGACTTGAGAAGCAATGTCCTGCGTGGCAATCGTGCAAAGTTAGAAAATGGTCATTGGCCGAGTCGTGCTCCATTTGGATATTTGAACGACAAAGGAAACAAAACCATTATCCTTAATCCTAACATTGCTCCATACATCAGTCGTATTTTTGAGTTGTATTCAACCGGTGCATATACCGTTGAACAGATTACAAATGTGATGCACGCAGAGGGACTTCGTACCAAGACTGGTAATCGTGTCTACAAAAGTCGTATCTATGTGGTGCTTCGAGATTCATTCTACTTTGGACTGATGCAACGAGACGGTAAGTTGTATCCGGGTTACCATCCAACACTCATTACAAAATCTCTGTTCGACAAAGCTCAAGCTGTTCTGGATGGAAATTTACACCCTAAACCAAAAACACATTTCTATTCCGCTCGTGGATTTTTAACCTGTGAGAAATGCGGTTGCATGATCACCGCTGAAACTCAAAAAGGTCATGCCTATTACCACTGCACTGGTGGTAAGGGTGGATGTGAGGAAAAGAAAAACTATATTCGAGGTGAAGATGTTGATGTCCTCCTTGCGAACCTATTTCAGAAACTACGTATTGATGAAGAGTGGATTGAAATATCTGGTATTGCCTACAAGGATAAATACCAAAGTGCTTTTACCTACACACAGACCATGCTCGACACCCTCCATAACGAGCTGAAAGCTCTCACAGAAAGAGAATCATCCCTTGTTGATGGTTATGTCTCCAAGTTGATTGCAGAGGATATGTACAAGGTCAAGAAACTGGATATTGAAAACAAACGTGTACTCGTGAATAAACAGATTGCAGATATTCAAGAAAGAACTGGTGGCAATGCAATCACTTTCGAACGGATCAAAGAAGTCTTTACAGACGGCAACAGAGCCACGGAATCGTATTTAGAAGCTAACGAAGTCAAAAGACGTACTATGCTTGGAAAGTTACTTTCGAACGCAAGTATCAAAGATGGAAATGTGGCTAACTTTAAGTTCAAATCACCGTATTCACTCATTGCAAATGCAGAGAAAAAGGATGATATTTTAGTATTGTGCGCGATGCAGGATTCGAACCTACCACCCTCTCAACGTCAATGAGATGCTCTACCAAATGAGCTAATCGCGCAATATTTTTCTTGTTTAATCTACCAAATTTTTTAACTATTGACTACTATGTATCATATACTAACTTTTTTAAACAATTCATACGCCGTCAGTGCACCATTGAGTGCAGAATGTGGCTCTGGCTCTGGTGGTACACCAAACATTTCACAGGCTGATTTTAAACTAAAACTTGGTGAATTTTTTAAGCCTTTAGCCCATGCTAGAGACAAGACATCCAGTCGGTCATGATTTTCTCGTGTACTCATGGGGTTTAGAATACCTGTTGTATGAAAAGCTTCATTTATAAATCCCCAGTCAAACGACACACTGTACGAACAAAAAATACACTTTTGTGTTTTTGCTGCATACTGAATCATTGCATCCTGTAGCGACAATGCACTATGCCAATTTTCTGGTTTATACCCATTATATTCTAGTGCTGCCGGCACTGCATTTTCTATCCGCACAGGTTTCACTTGTATATTCAATGTATCCAGTATTTCAAAACTCTGCGGATCAAACACTACCAAACCAATTTCCAAAATCTCGTGGACAGAAAAAATATCTCCCGTCGTTTCCAAGTCCGTCATGGCAATAGGAGCTGTTTTGAAATTCATGGTGACAGTATAACAAATTGCGGAAGAGATGAGATAAGAACTACTGGGAAACCCACGGTTCTTCTTACAGAAGCAGTACACCTTTCACATTCTGAGTACAGAACATTCAAGGTCTTGCGAAGTGACTCAACGTCACTTCTCACCCAATCCTTCCTCCACGGGAAACTACCGTTTCCCGACCCCTTCCCTGTTCAAATCCCATCTCTTCCTTATTTTTTTGTAAACAAAAAATCTGCGGGGAGTATGGTTCGAAGTTGGAACCTTTTTAGCGGGTAACATGCTAAATATAGCACCAAAATAGATTTCTTACCTATTGATCTTCCAAATCTGGAAGTCCTGGAGAAAATTCAACAAATAGTATTTTATAAGACCAGATAACAAGATTTTTGTTTTTTAAATCACAAAAAATGGCTAAAAATACCGGGAATTAGTCAAATTGGCATAAAAAGCTATTTCCTGGTAAAATCCTGGTTAATGAAGGTACATTTACCAAATAGTGCATTCCTGGGAAATATCAATGCTTTTTTAAAAGTTATTGATACTTCAGATCCTGAAGTCCTAGAGATAACATCAAATGAAAAATGGATTTCTGTACATCCTGTTGTTTTGTGTATGGTTGCCTCTCTTGGTTTGGAAGTGAGATCAAAAAATTCTAATTCATCTATAAAATGTGAACGCTTTACCGCAACTTCAAAACATTACTTTGAAAGAATGGGGTTATTCTCATTTTTACAATTAGATTCTGAAATAGAAATAGTCGAGCATGAATCAGCTGGTAGATTTATTCCATTAACTCAAATAAAAAACTCTACTGATCTCTCAAAATTTATAGAGGATATGATCCCGTTACTTCATCTTGACCAAAAAAATACTCAACCAATCAAATATATTATAAGTGAATTAGTGAGAAACGTATTAGAGCATTCTGGTTCAAAAAATGGAGCTATCGTATCTGCTCAATATTATAGTAAAAGTAACACTATACGAATAGGGATTGTAGACGCAGGTGTTGGTATAAGTCAAACTATCAGAAAGTCACATGTTGCAAAGACAGATCTCGATGCAATTCAATTAGCACTAACTCCGGGAATTACAGGTACAACAAGCAAAGAAGGCGGGACTGATTATAACGCTGGAGCTGGGTTATTTTTTACCAAATCCATTGCAAAAATAAACAGAGATTTTTTTATTATTTACAGTGGAAATACCCTTTATAAATTGTTAAGAGAAAAAGATAAAAATGAGGTGTTACTATTTAGTGATCCGTTAGAAGATAAACACACAAAAGACGATGGATTACCCTATTGGTCTGGTACTGTAGTTGGAATAGATATTGACCTGACAAAAACCGAGGAATTTACAACTTTATTAGATACAATAAGGGGTATATACACAAAGAGTGTTCGTGAGAGGAAAAAAGCAAAGTATAAGAAACCAAAATTTATATGAAAAATCTAAAATTATTTCCATTAGTTGGAGGCTTTGCCGAAAATAAAGATAAGGCAAGAGACATAAGAGTCCAAGAAATTATTCCTGTCTTAGAAAAAGGTCAAAATCTGATTTTAGATTTTGAAAAAGTCGATTCAATTACACAATCATTTGCACATGCTTTATTAAGTGACTTGATTAGGAATTATGGTATCGATGTGTTGGATAGAATAAGTTTTGCAAATTGTAACGAAACAGTAAGCAAAATAATAGAGATTGTTGTTGACTATATGCAATAGAAATGAAAAATAAAATCCCAAAAAGATTATGGAACAAACCAAACATCATTGCCGAAGTCGGTTTTGATTTTAGCTGGGATACAAAGAAAGTCTGGGCATTGGATATTCCGATGACAGAAATGGATATAACCGAGTTAACATGGCATTTTGACTTACCATTCTGGGAAGTTGCCGAGACTGATGACTATAATCTAACTCCAAACGCAGTAATAGA
>CAIQCQ010000026.1 GCA_903870365.1 uncultured bacterium
CCCATACTTCGAGCAATTTCTCTGTATCCATACCCTTTGTCTAACAAGATCTTGATTTCTAATCTATCGACTAACTTCAATTTTGGTTTTTTCGCCATACAAGAATGATACAACTGTCCTGATTCATTACGGAATGGATTAGAATGCTCTGGACACCAGACGTACTCATACACATGGCTATCCAAAGAGGTAATACTCGCTTTATTGGAGAGCTAGCACGACTACCGAAAACACCCGCGAAAAAAAGAGGTGCTCCGGATAGTCGCAAGATCGCCGAGCGAATGATTGAATTTGCTCTGGTGAGGCCACTCAGGCCGTAAGACAAACTGGTAGACGTACGATGCGTCCGCCAGTTTTTTGTACACATTTTTCTTTTTTATTTTCTTGTGATACTCTCTTATCAGAGGAGTATATACCAATGACAGCCACAGGGATGACGGCCGAAGGTATTATCGAGCTTTTAGCAAATCTCACTGCCGATGTTTTCAAAGAATTTCAAGAAAACCGGCTGCCCTTTCAACAAGCATACAAGCTAGCGGGACAAAGGTCTGACAGATCACAGGACGAAATAGATACGGCACGAGATTCCGTCAGAAAAGAATTAACGCGCCGATCGAATCTCGTCAGAAGCAAACTGGTCGTGAGACCACCAGCTGAACCGACTCAACCACGCATGCAGTATTAATTTATTAATTTGTATTTTGCAAAATAGCCGAGCACTTCTGTGGTGCCTCGGCTATTTTTAAAAAAACAACACACGAAAAAAGTCGCACATATGTGCGACTTTTTCTGTATACACCCTGGATTCCAGATCCGTCCAGAGTATAGGCGGTCTGGAATGACGGGTAGGAAAAATTCCTACTTCGCACTTCTATTCCGGCTTTTTTTCTTCGAATTCCGCTTCTTTTACATCATCAGCTTTTGGTGCATCAGTTGATCCACTCGCATCAGGTGTAGCACTTTGTGCTTTACTCATGGCTTCACCAATTTTTGATAATTCAGTTGAGAGTGCCTCGGTCGCTGACTTAATAACAACCATATCCTCACCATCTTTTACTTTTCGTAACTCTGCCATTTTATCCTCAACACCAGTTTTAATCTCTGCTGGTACTTTATCCCCTGCATCCTTGATAGCTTTTTCTGATGTGTAGATAAGCTGTTCTGCTACATTTTTGGCTTCTACCAAGTCGCGCTTTTTTTGATCATCACCAGCATGAGCCTCGGCATCTTTTTGCATACGCTCAATGTCTTCTTTGGAAAGTCCGCTTCGAGCTTCGATGCGGACAGACTGTTCTTTGTTTGTGGCTTTGTCTTTTGCTTTGACAGATAGGATACCGTTGGCATCCACATCAAAGGTCACTTCGACTTGCGGCATACCCCGTGGTGATGGAGGAATACCATCGAGGATAAAGCGTCCGAGAGATTTGTTATCACCTGCCATGGCTCGCTCACCTTGGACAATATGGATCTCCACACTGGTCTGGTTGTCTGCTGCTGTTGAGAAAACCTGTGAACGTGAGGCTGGAATGGTCGTATTACGTTCAATCAATTTGGTGGCCACAGAACCCATGGTTTCAATACCAAGTGAGAGTGGAATAACATCAAGCAATAAGATATCTTTGACATCACCGGACATGATACCTCCTTGGATAGCTGCACCGAGTGCCACCACTTCATCAGGGTTAATACTCTTGTTTGGCTCTTTACCGAAAAATGCTTTTACTTTTTCTGCCATCTTTGGCATACGAGTCTGACCACCAACGAGGATGACCTCATTGATCTGCGAAACAGAAAATCCAGAAGCTTCCATGGCCCGCTTGGTGATGGACATTGCTCGCTCGATAAACTCATCGGTCAGTTCCTCCAGTTTTGCTCGAGTGATCTTCAACAAAAGGTGGCGTGGGCCAGCTGCGTCTGAAGTAATAAACGGAATATTTACTTCTGTCTCCATAGCGGTAGACAATTCAATCTTTGCTTTTTCTGCCGCTTCGTCGAGTCGCTGGAGGGCCAGGGCATCTGTACGAATATCAATACCACTTTCTTTTTTGAATTCATCAGCAATATAGTTGATGATCTTTTGGTCAATGTCTTTACCACCGAGGTGACTATCACCGTCGGTTGATTTCACTTCGATCACTTCACCACCGACTTCGAGCACAGAGACATCAAAGGTACCACCTCCAAAGTCGAAGACGACAATTTTTTCATCTTGCTTGCCCTTGTCGAAACCGTAGGCAAGCGCTGCTGCAGTCGGCTCGTTGATAATACGCAAGACTTCAAGACCGGCGATCGCTCCTGCATCTTTGGTAGATTTTCGCTGAGCATCATTAAAGTATGCCGGTACAGTGATAATAGCCTGCGTGACCTTTTCACCAAGCTTTGCTTCGGCATCCGTCTTCATTTTAGACAAGATCATGGCTGATATTTCTTCTGGGGTATACTGCTTATCCTGCAACGTTACTTTGACCCCACCATCAGTACCTTTGGTCATTTCGTACGGCACAATTTTTTTGTCTGTCTGGACGCCAGCATCATCAAAGGTGTGACCCATGAATCGCTTGATACCAAAGATAGTGTTCTTTGGGTTTGTCACTGCCTGACGTTTTGCAAGGAGGCCGACGAGACGTTCACCAGTTTTTGAGATAGCCACAATAGACGGAGTGGTCCGTGCACCTTCTGCATTTTCGAGAATTTTTGGAACACCCGCTTCCATGACGGCGACTGCGGAGTTTGTCGTTCCAAGATCGATACCTATTATTTTAGACATATATTTTAAATTTCTAATTAGTAATTTCTAATTTCTAAAGAAATCCCAATGTCCAATTTCTGACAGATTTTAAAATCGTTATTTAGAAATTAGAAATTAGGACTTAGAAATTATCTCGTAGGAGCTCTCGGTTTAGATCCTAAAGAATACAAGAGATTATTTGAAAAGTATGGAGAAACTATTTTTGCAAAAGGAAGTATACCAGAGGAAATGGTTTGGAGTGGAACAAAACCACCGAGTGACAAAATCCTATTACTTTCAATCGTCACTGACTCATCGAGAAAAACTGCATGGAGTAGTCGCGCCTTGATACGACCACCGTTTTCATACACGGCAAAGGTGGCGCGAACAAGTCGTCCATCCGCATCACGGATGATTTTTTCTATAATATTTTCTTTTGTGTGGACGAGTTGCATATACTTTATATACTCATATTATATCTCAAAAGTTGCGTATGTCTAATTGACACGTAAATACGATTATGCTTTTATTTACTCAGAGGAACCAACTATGTACACCAGTCCAAGAGAATATCTTTCTGTAGGATCCTGCTTTATTGGATTCTGCTTTATCATTACGAGCGTCGTAGCGGGAATCATAAGTATCCCTCCACAGAGAGCAACTGCCATTTTGATATGGAGAATCGGTTTGACCCTCGTAGTAACCGGAATCGCAATCAAAGTGGTTTTTTAAATTGTCCCGCCCGCAGACTGAAAGGTCTCGGGCGGTTTCTGTTTTTCCCGTCATTCCGGACTTGATCCACCTGCCTACCACAAGCAGGGAATCCACCCGATCCCGTCATTCCCGTGCAGACGGGAATCCAGGATCTTATAAAGATGGATGTTGTAGTGGATTCCGGATCAAGTCCGGAATGACAGAAAAGAAAAGTCTTCTTTCCCACTACTGACTAATGCCTCGTGCCTACTGACTTACTTCTCCCACCTTCACCATCGCTGGGCGGATCACTTTGCTGTTAAGTTCATATCCAGACTGGATCACCTCCATGACCCTTCCATCCTCTCCAGCGACCGTGGCAATAGCCTCTGCCCGAGACGGGTCAAAAACCTCTCCAAGTGGCGAAAACTTTTTGACCCCATTTTTTTCCAGCACACTGACAAGCTGACTGACGATACCTTCAATACCTTTTTTCACTTCACCGTCAGCATGAGCGAGGGCCAGGTCAAATGTATCAAGGATAGGCACAATATCGAGAATCAATTTCTCATTGGCAAACTTTAAAAACTGAGATTGAGCCTGTTCGTCTCGTTTTCGAATATTGATAAACTCTGCCTTGTCACGTTGCCAACTTTCCAAATACTGAGCTGCTTTTTCCTCCAACTCTTTAATCCGTAGTTTTAGTTGATCAGTCTTTTTCTTGTAGTCCCCGCCCAGATTTTCAGTCATGTCCTCAAACACCACGTCGTCACCTGGATCAGTATCCACTTCTATGTCTTTTTCTTCGTGTTCATTCATATCTGCCATTGTAGATGCTGCGCGCCAAAAAATCAACAGAAAAAGACTCTGCCACACGCACGTGACAGAGCCCTCTTTATTTATGCCCTCCATCCGAAAGAAAAAAATTCGAAGGGGAAGCGTATGCCGACAGAATCCCCTGATTCGGGAACATACAACACAAAGACAGGAACAGGTTTCTTTTCTACCTCAAGCTTTGGAAATGGCCACAGCTCTCCGACATCGGTCATATCAGGCATATTACCCTCCTTTTGGGATTATACTCCTTATACAACAAAAAACCACCGAAAGGTGGTTTTTTGTTTATTTTAACGCTTACTCCATTTTGGTCTCTTTCTCGCCTTCTTCAAACCTGGTTTTCGTCGCTCTTTAGCTCGTGGATCTCGTTTCAATAGTCCAGCTTTTTTCAAATCTTTTCGCAAGAGTGCATCACCTTTGATCAATGCACGGGCAATACCGTGTGAAAGTGCCTCTGCTTGTGAGTGAATACCTCCACCTTTTAACACAACAGTAATTTTGAATGTACCAACAATTTTATCTGCGAGTGGTCGTCGTGCCATCATACGCATTTCTTCAGTAGGAAAATATACTTCAATATCTTTTTCATTGATCACGCAAGTCGTCTTTGGTGCAGGAGTGATGCGAACACGTGCAGTCGAAGTCTTGCGACGTCCAACAGCCTCAATGTATCGATCAGATGATTTTTCTTTTGTTGTTTTTGTGACTTCCATGTTCTGTATTATTCTTTAACTATCAAATTCTTCAGCATTCGTGATCGAAGCTTATTTTTTGGAAGCATACCTGAGACAGTCTTTTTGAAGACATTACCCATACCAAGTCGCTTTGAAAGATTGTCGAGAGTCTCTTCCTTTAAACCACCTGGATATCCAGAATATCGCTTGTAGGTAATAGACTCCTTCTTTGCGGGAGTGATAGAGAGCTTGTTGAGATTAGTCACTTCAACCACAGCATCTGGCATAGTGTTGCGAGCAAATCCTACCATGTTTTTACCCATCAACAAGACTGCTACATCTGCAGCAACGCGTCCTAGTTTTTTGTTTTCAGCATCTATAGTGTATTTCATAAATATTATACAAGTTCAATAACAGCCATTAGACTAGCATCTCCTGCTCGTCGTGGCAATTTGGTGATCCGAGTGTATCCACCAGCACGTGTGGCAAAACGTTCTGAAAGTTTTGTAGCCAGTTTTTCGCCAGCTTCACTTCCCACTCGAGCAACAAGGAGTCGTCGAGACGCAACAGTATTTTTCTTTGCCATAGTGATCATCTTTTCGATATCTGGACGAAGTTCACGAGCTTTTGCGTCAGTAGTCTTGATCTTTTCCTTCATGACAAGAGAATAGGCCAATGATTTCATCAAACCATTACGAACTTTTCGCACTCGTCCCAATTTTCTGTTTTTACTTGAATGTCTCATTAGATTGTTATTTATACACTACCATGTACAACTTTTATACTTTAAAAAGTTTATTTCAGTGTCATATTGTATTCAGAAAGAATCTTTTTTATCTCACTTACTCCTTTTGCTCCCATTCCTTCGATCTCGAGCAAATCCTTTTCTTTCTTACGAGCAAGACCACCAACTGTTCGGATGTTTGCATTTGAAAGCGCATTCAATGTACGCACTGAAAGATTGAGATTTTCAATACGAGTCTTCAAAAGGTCTTCATCAACTGGTGCACCTTCACTTTCTGTTTTGTTTTCAGCAATTGCACGACTCAATGGTATTTCCTCTTCTTCTTTGAAACCAATAATCGCTTTGAGCTGACTGATCATGATCTCGATTGATCGTTCAAGAGCCTCTTTTGCAGTAATACTACCATCTGTTTCAATAGAAATTTGTAAACGGTTGAAATCTGTTCGGTCACCAACGCGCATATTTTCAACTTCGTAACTCACACGGCGAATAGGGGTAAAAATAGAGTCAAGAGAAATACTACCAATATCAACTCGGTTTTTGTCTCGGACGTCTTTTGCCACAAAACCAAGGCCTTTTTCTACAGTAATCTCCATATCAAAATCAGCTGATTTGTCAGTCAATGTCGCGATAAGCAAATCTGGGTTTAATATTTCAACCTGTCCAGGAACCTTGATATCAGACGCACGAACTTCTTTTGCGCCCTTGACTTTAAGAGTCAAAACCTGTGGCATATCCCCTTCGATGTTTACTCGAAGCTGTTTGAGGTTTAACAAAATAGTAATGACGTCTTCTTTGACACCTGGAATAACAGAAAACTCATGTGGTACACCAGCGATCTTGATTGATGTCACTGCGGCACCAGGGAGTGATGAAAGAATGATTCGTCGAAGAGAACTACCGAGTGTATGACCGTACCCTGGGTACAAACCGTCAATTTCATAAACTCCATTTGTATTGCTCTCAGAAACGATACGTGGCTTTGATGGTAAAACAATTGTATTGTCAGACATATATGTATTGTGTTTTATTATTTAAAAATGTTATTGTAACCTTTTTTGAAATTTTTGTAAACCCCACCACTCACTACCCTCCGCAGGATACTCACCCACATGAGAAACTTTCATAATTTGGCCAAGATCGCGCATAAATTCTGGAAAATATTCGGAGACGTATTCGATATACGGCGTAGGATATTTTTCGGAATTTAGGTGATGAGATTGGTCAAATTTGGAAGTTTATCGACTGTAGAACTCAACCACAGCATTCAAATCAAACAACAAATCCCCTGTTGACTTTGGTATTCCCTTGACCTCTGCCTTCTTTGATTTCATATCAAGAGTCAACCACTCTGGAATAGTGATGGCATCAACACGTTCTGACCATGACTTAAAGAGGGCTGAATCTGCACTTCCTGGACGGATAGCCAGACTGTCACCAATAATCAATCGTCGTGATGGAACACTAGTTTTCTTGTCATTTACCGTGATGTGACCATGAGAGACCATTTGACGAGCTGCTCGACGAGTTGGGGCAAAACCAAGACGGTAGACTGCATTGTCCAAACGAAGTTCGAGTGATTCAAAAATAGCAGGTACAGCAAGAGCAGCCTTTTTCTCGAGTGCAGATTTTACATATCCTGAAAATTGCTTTTCAGACACACCGTATTGCATACGAGCCTTTTGCTTTTCATTGTGTTGCAAACCGTATTCAGACTTTGGTTTTGAAAAACCACGAGTTTTGACTTTGCGTTCTGCTCGGGCAGCATATTTTTGAGTTTGAGTTTTCTCAAATATTGGTGCTCCCAATCGACGTGCTATTTTATATTTTGGTTTACTTATCATAAATGTTGTTGAGTTATGAGATATGAGACTTGAGATATGAGGGGAAAGAATTTTTTCTTATCTCGTATCTCGTTTTTTACACTCGTCTCGGTTTCTTCTTCTTAGGTCCATTATGTGGAACTGGGGTAATATCCTTGATTGACATAAGGTTGATACCTTTTCCGATAAAGCCTCGGACACTTGATTCTCGGCCAGATCCAACACCCTTGATCAAGACAGATATATCCTTCATACCCATCACAGCAGCTTTTGCCCCCAACACTTCACCAACCTTTGTTGCTGCAAATGGTGTACCCTTCTTTGCACCTTTCCATCCAAGAGCTCCTGAAGAAGATACGGCCAGAACATTACCTTTCATGTCGGTCAATACGAGCTTGGTGTTGTTGTATGTTGATTCCACATACAGCTTACCTGCATCAACTTTCTTTTTTGATACAGCAGGAACAACCTGTGCTTTCACTTCTTCTGTTCCTGTCTTTTCTGTTGTGATTTTCTTTTTTCCCATCGTATTGTGTTTATTTCTTGTTTTTTAGATTACCACGAACCTTCAAATTTGGCCAAGGTCGCATATAAATTCTGGAAAATATTCGGAGACGTATTCGATATACGGCGCAGAATATTTTTCGGAATTTAGATGATGAGATTGGTCATAATTTGAAGGTTCTGTTATTGAGCACACTACATTACTATTTCTTGTCAGCAGCCTTTCGTCCCGTACCCATAGTCTTTCGTACATTACCTCGACGTGTTCGGGAGTTACTCTTTGTACGTTGCCCACGAGAAGGTAAACTCTTTGCGTGACGACTACCTCGGTACGACTTGATGTCTTTCAGTCGTTTAATATTACTTGCAATCTCTCGTTTCAAATCTCCTTCGATCTTGTGAGCTTCTACTTCCTTTCGGATAGCGTTCTCCTGATCAACAGAGAGGTCTTTTGGCTTTGCACCAAAATCAACACCTGCTTTTTCTAAAATTTCCTTTGCTCGAGATCGGCCAATACCGAAAAGAACGGTCAGTCCGATTTCAAGTCTCTTTTCTTCTGGAATGGTAATACCAATGATTCTCATGTGTCTTTATTTATATACTATTTTTTAGAAACTTTCATAATTTGGCCAAGGCCACGTATAAAATGTGGAAAAGTTTCGGAGCCTGCCTGAGTGTGCAGGTGACGAAGCTTTTTCAGATTTTAGACGATGGGATTGGTCATAATTTGGAAGTTTTAGCCCTGTCGCTGCTTGTGTCGGGCATTAGCTTTGCAAATCACATACACATAGCCCTTTCTGCGGACCACCTGGCACTGTGTACATCGTTTTTTAACTGAAGCTTTTACTTTCATTGTTTTGACAGAGTTATGAGATAAGAGATTTGAGATATGAATAGAATCTTTTCTTTTTCATTTCTCTTATTTCAGATCTCATCTCTCATTTTTATAACCGCTTCACTATTCTACCCTTACCTCCATATGGATCAATCTCTATCAAAATTCGGTCACCAATCATGACCCGAATATGATTCAAGCGCATTTTTCCCGCAAGATAACCAAGGGTCTCTTCGCCCGTATCATCGCGTTTTATTTTGAAAAAAGCGTTCGGAAGAGCTTCGATAACTTGCCCTGAAATGGTTGTATCTTTTTTTGATGGTGCCATTAAAAAATCCTATAGAAATACTGATCTAAAAACAAAGAAGCAGTGGGAACAATATAGCAGATAAGAGCCATACAAGTCAAACCGGGTTCAAAAAGGGATTACTGACCTACCTGTGAGATAGTGATTTTGTTTGGATTTGTCGGAAATGACTGTCCCCAGATAGGGAATATTTTTGCTGTAGCCGAAGAGATGGTTGGGTATTTTGCCTGGAGTAATGGGCCAAGATTGCTCTTTTTAAGGCCTAATACGTCGCTTTTGAGAGCCACACCATCAAACAACCACACAATATTTGCATCCCCCGCGAGAGTAAAGGTGATCTGTCCTGTGTAATCTTTGGTCAATACGGTTGGCTGTGTAAGCGCAAAAGTTAAGGTATCGACATTTTTTATCTCTGCATCACTCTGACTAGTCAGGGTATTTGCTACTGATGCAAGAATTGCTTTAGATAGCAATGTCCTGTCGAAAATAACTGCAGATGCCGTTCCCTCTTCAACAACCGTAGCAGACCCTGCAGTATCTGTTGATTTTTGTGTGGGCTGACCGAGAGCATACGAAACAGACTGGGGGTACAAAATAAAATCATGTGGAATCTGGGAAGCGATTTGATCATGGAGGTCTGAGGTCAATTTTGCATCAAGAGCAGTCTTGGCTCCCGTCAATGTTGCTGCATCTACTTTTTTGGACATGCCAGAAAAACCACCAGTAAAGGCCACTTTCGAACGACCGTAAATATTTGTAAACTGCGTAGAACCTTTTAATCCGGGCAAGGTAAAGTCAGATGCTCCAATGTTGTACTTTTCTCCTGATTGATCTGCAATGACCGTCACAGGAGTATTACTTGGAATACTTTGTTTGTTTTGAATGGTCGCTTTTGGTAGTGAGACGGCCTTAACTAAACGGAAAATCAAACCAGCGGGAGTTTGAAAACGTGTTGTGGCAATGAGGTTTTGAACTGTTTGCGAATTATTGTATACAATAATAGTACCAGTAGCTTTTACATCGAGCTGTGTTTCTGCCCCAGCTATCACATCTTGTTGAGCAGACGACGAAACAGAAACGATTTGATAACCAAACTGACCGGCTGGTTGATCCTTGAGAGCAGAAAATGTACCCTGCAATGGAATAGTTTGTGTCTTGGGAGTGACCAAAACAGTGGCTGACGCAAACAAAGATGAAATACCATAAATAAGTGCCAATACAAACACAGCAATCAAGCCGATCAAGCCCCATTTTTTTTCTTTATGAGGTCGGTCAATATCATAATCAAAATGATAATCCTGGTGTGAAGCGGGTTGTGGTGGTGTCGGCATTGATACAGGTGATGGAACACTCATCACCCTTTTAACATTCATACTTGTTTTTTTTGGAGATACTTTTATATCAGCCGTCGTATTTTTACGAGGAGGCATAGAAATATCTCGAATAGATCGTTTATTTGGGACACCATCATTTGAAATATTTTTGTCTGTATCCATATTTATTTATTTTAGCAAACCATAAGTAAAAAAAGAAGCAATATTGTGTACAAATATTATCTTCTTATACAAATTTTGACAAGAAGGTGGCTTCCAAAGATAGAAATGCATCAAATGTTTCGTGCGCATCATATACACACAGCTTAGATAAAATATCTGGACCAATATACGTCACAGAAAGTGAACGTCGCCACTCGGCAGTCTCATCTATAGTTTCTTTTTTTAAAAATTGCATAAATATTTCTGCCGTCTGGGGGTAGGCTGTGATAAATATTTTAATAGGTAAACCAGCGATGGTCCCTCCTTCAGACAATGAACTCAATGCGTCTTGAATATAAATGTTCCATTCTTTTTCTGCATCAGCAATGGCAGCGTCAATCTCCCTTTCTGTCGAAGGTTCTGCTCGTTTATCCATATACAAATGAAAAAAAGATCTAGCCACTTCGCTTGGCACATGCAAGTGTTTTGCAATCTGTCTGATCAATAAATTTTTACCAGAAGGAAAGGAGATATTTTTCTTGATCATGGTACCAGAAACCCAGGCAATATCAGTGATCTCGCCGGCAATATCAAGGTGGAGGTAATCAGATACACCAGGAAACATATCTCGCACACATGAAAAAACAATAAGAGGAAACGTATGGAAAGTCATATCAGCTACACCCCGATGTGTGTACACAGACACAATATGTGACAGACCATTGATAAATTTTTTTTCAGCCTGACTCATATACAAAGATACTTCAAAATGATTGGTGTGTTGATTGAGGGCACTATCAAGTACATAGCCATTGATCTTGTTACCAATAATACTTTTTTCCACCACTTCAAGATCAGAGACATACTCTGCTGAATTTTTACTATCAGTTGTGACCTCCGCACTAAAGGCACTCATTTCTTTGGCTAAAATATCTTCCAAAAAACGTTCAGTAATAACAAATGTTTTGTCTTGAGACACAATAATGGTCTTGCCTTTTGAAATAAACCACGGTGAAGACAGAACACACAGTATTTTTTCTATATGTTTTGAATTATTTTTAAAATAAGGATGATGGAACGCTCGCTCCAATATATATGGAATACTCTGATTTATTTTTTCTAGAATAATCGTTTGTAATTTATCTCCTGTTGGTCGTTCGTCAAACAATACCAAATCACGAATAGACGCAATGATCATAGGAGTCTCTTGTGAAGAAAGAAGGGCGACAGCCACACCAATAGAACCGTTACCCACATCAAGAATAAGTGCAACCTCTTTTTTATGGTGTTCAAAGATGTTCATATATATGGATTATACCATATTCATTTTAGAAAATTTAAAAAATTGATTGTTAAAAAACCTCGTGATATGTTCTTAAGAGAAAGGAAGTGTGTATGCGACTACCCGCATGTATGACCGCCGGAGTATTACTTGTAGGAATGGGCTTCATTGGAGTAGATCAAAATCCGCTCACGGTACTTTGTGGGGTGACAATAATACTTGTGAGTATGATATCTATGTACGTATATATTGTGTCGCAAACAAAAAAATCATTACCCGAAGGGCCGGACACTCGTCCTCGTAAAAAAATTCCTCTCGTAATGCCACAGCGTACGGAAGTGAGATCATGGAAAAAAGCAGCATAAACACAAACCTCGCTCTCCTTTACAAGGTAGCGAGGTTTTTTAATTTTGAACAGACTTTGAATACATCCAAACTAATCAAGTATTGCTTTGATACGTCGTACGCCGGCAGAAACCGCTTCCTCTTTTGTAATCATAAAATGTCCGAGTTCAGAAAGATTTGTGACATGCGGACCTCCACAAAATTCTTTTGAATACGCCGTTTCAATATCGTCACCAATAAAATAGACATTGACTTCATCACCGTATTTATCACCAAAGAAATGCAACGCACCTGTCTTTTCTGCATCTGCTTTTTTCATAACCACTTTCTGCATTGGCATCTTGAGAGCAATTTTTTCATTAACGATATCCTCTACCCGTTTCTTTTCTTCGTCAGTCATTTTACGTGGAAAAGAGAAATCAAAGCGTAGTCGCTCGGCGGTAATATTTGAACCCTTCTGTGAGACCTCGGTGCCCAGCACATCACGAAGCGCCTGATGCAGGAGGTGTGTGGCTGTGTGGTAGCGTGTCTCCACCTCGCCTGTGCCACCCATACCACCTTTAAACTTGTGCTCTGCCCCCGCCCGAGAAAGTTCTTGGTGTTTTTTCATTTCTTCATTAAATTTTTCCAGATATTTTTTTCTCAAATCATTATCAATAACAGACAAACCCTTTGACACTCTTTCACGATCAATTTCCTCTAAACTTAATTCCACAGGAAAACCACTACTTTGATACAAATCAAACAAATCATTGTTATCTAGCGCAAAAGTATCAATATTATTTTCTTTTTTAAACAAATCAGTGATACGCTTCAACCCAGTGACAACAGTCTTTTCAAACTTCTCTGCTTCACCCACAATTTCTGAAATTATTTTTTCTTCTTGCGTTACTACGTTTTCATACACACCATCGTATTTTTTTATAATCGTGGCAACAATTTTTTGTACTTCATGTTTTGAGATCTTTTTTGTCTTAGTATTAAACACAGCTCGACGAATTAACCGGCGGAGAATATACCCACGATCGGTGTTTGATGGCGTGACACCATCTGCAATCATAAATACTGCGGTACGGAGATGATCAGCGATAACTCGTTCAGATTTCTGATTGTCAGAAATATTTCGTGTTTCCATAATAGTGTCTGTCCAAATATCTGTCTCATACACATTATTCTTACCTTGAACCACAGTTACCACGCGTTCAAAACCTGAACCTGTATCGACATTTTTATTTTCTAGCTTCCCCACCACCTTTCCATCTTTTTTAACATACTCCATAAACACATCGTTCCAGATCTCCACAACTTTCTGGTCCTCATCCGTCTTTTTGTATTCATCAAATGTCATGCCGTGAGTCAATTTCCCCGTCAGATCGTAAAACATTTCAGTATCTGGACCACATGGACCATTATCTCCTGGACTCCACCAATTATTTTTAGCAGGTAAAAAATATACACGTTCACCAGTGACACCATGCTTCTTAAAAATTTCTCGCCATATGTCTGCAGATTCTTCATCTCGTGGAGCATCATCATTACCCTCAAAACACGTCACGTACAGACGCTGTGGATCAAGCGCAAAACCATATTCACTGTTAGTCAGCAGATCAAAACTCCACTCAATCGCTTCTTGTTTAAAATAATCGCCCAAAGACCAATTCCCCATCATTTCAAAAAATGTCAGATGAGTACTATCACCAACTTCATCAATATCACCTGTTCGTACACATTTTTGAATACTGGCAAGACGCACACCAGATGGATGACGCTCACCCATGAGGTATGGGACCAGTGGTTGCATACCGGCAGTGTTAAAGAGTACCGAAGGATCATTTTCTGGCACGAGCGACGCCGACAGCAATATTGCATGTCCACGCTCCTCAAAAAAAGCCAGGAAACGTGAGCGAATCTCTGTAGATGTAAGTACTTTCTTTTCCATCCAAATATAGTGCCATATTTTGTATAAAAAAACGAGGCCGTACTACGTGAGTAGTACGGCCTATCGAACGGGATCACTTATGGACGTGTTGATGCAGATTTTTTCCGTTGCCACAAATTCCGTATGACCAATACAACGACAATTAAAAATACGGCCTTACCCAGGGCGATTACCATATTAATGGACCAAAATGTCCACACCACAGACCGTGTCGGGCTTTCGTAATACCAATACTTCAGGAAGTACTCGGGATAATAGAACCCCGCAAGTGCTGCCAGCAAAAACCCGAACATCCCGAACGCCAGCCACCGAAATCTGATCTTTGTATTCATTCCTGCCTCCAATACACACACTACACCAAATTTTAAAAACTTCAACACCAAAAAAAGGAAAGTTTTATTCGAGAAATACCCGTCAGCTAGGCTCGCGAGGATTGATACAATAGCATCGGCGGAGGCCGATTCTGCCACGAACATAAAAGCCTGGTCCCGTTCCGCGAATACCTCGTCCCTTATAGGGCGAGGATCGACGGGACGGGCTTTTTTATTTCCCTTTTTTCTTATTCAAGCTTTTAGCTTCAAAATTCAAACTTCTATCTTCTACCCTCTACAACATATTTACTTCCTCCAAAATTTTGGGAAAGTCCTCTTGGTTCACCCCTGCCAAAAGCATTGCACCTTGATTATCAACAAGCTCTTTACACAAGACAATCCCCTGTTCAATCAAAGCTTTTTTCTCGCGACCATTGAGTGTCGTCAGACAGGTGATCGGGTGCAATTTGTGTTCAAGCAACATGTCATGCAAGTTTCCTCGTGGTGGATAATTCCAGCCAATCATGACTACTCCGCCCTGGCACGAGCCGTATTCAATCGCGGTTGCAGAAAACTTGGTATTGGTCACCAACCATGCCTCATTTAGTTCTCGTTCATCTTGAGATGATTCAGGATAACGAAATTTCATTTTTCGTAAATCATCAAAGCGCGCTTTGACATACAAGATAACTTTCAAGTCAGATTTCATCATCGGGTCATTGTGAAATTTTGCTTCTACCATGATCAGTTTTTTGTCATCGTACGCCACCACATCCACTTCATGTTTGGTACAAAAGCCTGTCACTGTCTGGTCAGTCAATGCGGTCATACCGCGTGCTCGGAAAATCTCGGCTACATATTTTTCAAATGGAAAGCCTGTTGGCCCCAGCTCCTGGACCGCACGCTTGAGTGAATATGATAATGCCACTGGCTTGTTGTCCGTATGCAAAATTTCAAATGTATGTCGATAGATCTCGTGCGTGGTCATACCGTCTTTTAATTCAGACGATATGTGAGCAATGACATCATCCGCAGTTTTTTTTGAAGCACCTGCACGAATCAATGATTCCTCTAACTTACTGACATCAAATATCTCTCGTGTTCCATCCGCCTGTATAACAAAAATTTCTTTTTCCATTATGGTAATTTATTCTTAATTTTTCTTCCCCATCATTCCCGTGCAGACGGGAGCACCTGAGGAATACCTCATGTATAAGTGTTCCCTTATCCAGTGTATCCAAATATATTCTTTATTACATCCTGGATCCCCACCACAGTACTTTTCTGCTGAAAAGTCTGCAGCGCCCACCTCGGACCGTCGTCCTCCGATCTTGCATATGGGTCCCTACCTACATTCACCTTCGCGAGGATGACGGATATAAATAATATATCACTTTCTAAACCTTTCTGCCTGTAGATTATACAACCCAGCATACACACCTTTTTTCTTCATCAATGTCGCATGACTTCCCTCCTCTGTCAGCATACCTTTTTCCAACACAAAAATATGATTACATTGTAAGATAGTTGAAAAATCATGAGAAATCAAAATAGCCGTGGTTTCTTTTGATAACCCTTCAAGAGAGTCAAAAATCTTTGCTTCAGATTCTGCATCGACAGACGCTGTCGGCTCATCCAGTATCATGACAAATGCATTACGATAAATAATCTTGGCGATGGAAAGTTTTTGTCGTTGACCCTTACTTGGTTCCTTACCACCGAACTCAACACCAAGCTGTTGGTTATATAATTCTGGCCACTCCTCGATAAATGTATGGGCCTGAGCAATCTCTGCCGCGTCCTTTACCTTGTCCAATCTCACCTTTGCATCTGGCCGACCAATAGCAATAGCTTCTTTGACCGCAAAATCATAACTGGCATAATCCTGGAACATAATACCGAGGTACGACCACCACTCTGCTGTGGCAATATCTCGCAAGTCCACACCGTTGACCAAAATCCGTCCTTCGACTGGATCATAAATACGGCACAATAGTTTGACCAATGTTGTTTTACCTGCACCATTGTTCCCCACCAAACCGATTTTCTGACCTGGAACAAATGTCATATTTAAATTACGTAAACTCCATACCTCATTTTTTGGATATTTGAAACTCACATTTTCGAATACAATTTCTGGAGCAGAAGTGAGATTAAGTGTTACTGGATTTTTTGATTCGATAACAAGTGGCTTTGTGCGCATAAACTCCACGATATCTTTCACAATAAGACTATTTTCATACTGGCCAGAAACATTTTCAAGTAATTGACTTATCGAATTACGAACATTGGATAATGTACTCATCATGTACACGAGTGTACCAACAAGTATGTCACCCGCAACCACACCTCTTACGATCAAAAACAAACCTCCTGCAAAACCAATAAATGCAACGAGATCAGCAACGGACGTATGTAAAACTCTATTCTTTTCCAAACCAAGCTGGACCTCTGCAAAATCAGATAAAATTTTGCGAATCCAAGAAATTAATTTTCTACCAGACTGCAACAATTTTGTTTCAATAAGATTATTTCTATAAATAATATGCTGTCGCAAATCACTGAGACGTCTTTGTTCAGGAGAATCTTTGGCATATATACTCCACGATCGACCCGCATATTTAATATCAGTCAAAAATCCAGGAATCGCTGTGATGATAATCACAAAATAGACAAGAAAATTAAAATGAACTGCAAGAATAGTACCAAGAAGAAAACTGGTCACTGATCGCATGGCATCAAATTGAGCACCACTCATCTGTAAAATTGGGTTTGCACCATTCCGAAATGCACGCTGAAGTAAATCCTGAAATTTTGGTTCCTCATACCGAGCAATATCAATCTGCTCTCGCTTTCTTAAAATATCAAGATCTGTTTCCATTTGCATGACAAGCATGCGCTGGCGATTAACATACAAATAAAAATTATTAACAATAGTAGGCAATGCATTCACAAACGCATACAGGATAAGTACATACCCCAGATTTTCATACGCTCCACTTTTAGTACCACTCACAATAGTATTAACTAATGTACCTAACAAATACGCACTACCGTATGGCAAAATACCAGCGAACATAGAGAGTAGTGTCATATACAAAGATTCCTTTGGGGCAAATCGAAATGCATACTCCAAAGAAAACCTTACATTTTGTAAATACTCTTTAAGATTTTTCATGGGAATGTTTAAAAACCTATTATATAAGTCTGTATTATCGCAGGAGTGATGATTTTTAACAATAAGAAAAGCCCGCTGTCGCCAGCGGGCTTTTGTGTCAAGCTATTCATCTCGACATGTGGGACGTTCACAATGTGCACCGCACCCCCCACTACCACCATCTCTGTGAGATGGACCGCGACAATCAGTCGAACATGCTGATGTTTTGATATTCCAGTTTTCAGAAAGCACACCGAAAGTGGCAAGTGCTAGGTTATACGTCGATTGAGCACTTGTTCCGCTTTCAGCAGATTCCCCACGACCATGTGGCCGGTGATAAATGAGTGTGGCAAGGCACGTGTTACAAAATTCCCTGTAAGCCTCCATGCACAGGATGAACTCATGCCAACCTCTATCTACCAACTTCGACGGGGTAAGATGTTCATTTTCTTCCGTGGCGCAAAGCCACAGAAACATCTTCGTATCATCGAACAGTACTTTAGCATCTTCCGACGTCAACCCCAGATTCTTCTCTATCTGGTAGACGACCAAGTCGTTCGAATAGCCGATCGCCACCTTACGAGCCCCTTCGTCTTTTTCGGCCACCTCGTCCTTTGTCTTATAGAACCTCAACGTTTCACTATCACACACCATATTATATTTTCTTCCCTTCTTTTCTTTAGATGAGCTTCTAAACAAGATAATACATTTATTTTTAATAATGTCAAATTGACAATATTCTCCAATCGTGTAGTATAAAATCCACATGAAAAACATGGAAAAACAACTGAATATCGGAACTCACGGCGCAAAGTGCTATGGCACTTTTGACGTGCTTTCGAACAACACCTCTGCCCGCCAGGTAGGGAGATTACGCTGTATTTTAAGTATTTAATTCAAACTCTTTTGAATACTGAAAATGCCGCGTTATCGCGGCATTTTTGTTCTTTACCCAAACACATCGTGTTATAGGGTTCGTTCTTTGACATCAACGCATAACTAAAAAGGAGGCTACATGCCTAGTACCGAAAGAAAGAGTCTAACAAAGGAAACACTCAAAATATACTGGCAATATGCTCGTGTGTATTGGCGATGGCTCATTGTGTGTGCAATCGGCATGATCACACTGATCAGCTGCGACCTCATACTACCGTTCATCTACAAAAAATTGTTTGATTTGTTAACATTTTATATGTCTCACAAATCAGACCCCCACATGATGGAAACAATCCACTCAACGATATGGACCATCGTAGGTGTCGGTATCGTTGGTTCATGGACCGGTTGGCGTATATGCATGTATGCAGTGAGTAACTTCGAGAGTCGTGTTATGGCGGATCTCAGTAATTATTGCTTTGAATACCTACACAAACACTCGTACAAATTCTTTACAGATAATTTTGCTGGCTCGTTAGTAAAAAGAGTCAACAGATTTTCTGCAGGATTTGAAATAATCGGTGATCAGTGCACCATCCAACTTGGCCAGGTCATACTACGAATTATTCCCATTATCGTAATATTGTTCTGGCGTAACACAAAACTTGGAAGTGTATTTATTGTCTGGACAATCACATTTACCATCTTCAATATCGTATGGTCAAAATTCAAATTGAAAATTGATCTCTACCGTGCTGAGATGGATACGAAAGTGACAGCTCGTCTATCTGATACCATCAGTAACAACATCAATCTTAAATTGTTTGCCGGGGTTGATAGAGAAATTGATGATTTCAAAGTGTTAATCGAGGAACATCGCCGTGCTCGATACAAATCTTGGATAACCGGTGAGTGGTCCATGAGTATTCAGGGATTTGCTGTTCGTATCCTTGAAGGAGTTGTTATTTGGAAAGCCACGGATTATTGGCTTCCAGGTTATCTGACTGTCGGTGATTTTATCTTGTTACGGTCATACCTTTACCAACTTGTTGATCGTGTCCAAGAAGTCGGCCAATCGATCCGTAAAATCTATGAGTCGATGGCTGATGCAAACGAGATGACGGAGATACTACTTACTCCTCATGAAATTCAAGACGCACCATCAGAAGAGTTGCTAAACGTCACAGAAGGAAAAATCACCTTCCAAAACGTGAGCTTCTGTTATTCAGGAAATACAAACTGCGTCTTGAATAATTTCAATCTCCAAACAACACACGGCGAACGAATTGGTGTTGTCGGCCCATCAGGTGGTGGCAAGTCGACCATTCTCAAATTGGTGGCACGACTATATGACGTAACTAGTGGAAATATTTTTATTGACGATCAGGATATTACACAAGTAACTCAAAGTAGTCTCCACCGAAACATTGCATACGTTCCGCAAGAATCAATATTATTTCATCGCACCTTGATGGAAAATATCCGCTACTCGCGGCCACACGCAACTAATGAAGAAGTTATACACGCATCACGACTAGCGCACTGTCATGAATTTATTTCAAAATTTCCGCTTGGGTACAACACTCTTGTTGGAGAACGAGGAATAAAACTCTCTGGTGGTGAACGCCAACGTGTGGCTATCGCTCGGGCAATCCTCATGGATGCACCGATTCTCATTTTGGATGAAGCAACAAGTAGTTTGGATTCTGAATCTGAAATGTACATCCAAGACTCATTATCAAAACTGATGATTGGGCGCACGGTTATCGCTGTCGCCCATCGCCTCTCTACGATTCGTAAAATGGATCGAATCATTGTCATCAAAGATGGTGAAATAATAGAAGAAGGCAATCATAATATTTTGATGGAAATCGAAAACGGAGTGTACCAAAAATTATGGAACCTCCAATCACTCGATGAGGAGCACTCGCATATAGAGTATCTACCCTAACCTGTTCTTTAGCTCTTTCAACTCAAACGCACATTCCCAACCGGGCTGTGCGTTTTCTTTTTGTAAGAGAAATGGCGAGAGGGTGAACTCTCGCCATTATTATCTTTTCGCTATCGTCTTTACAGCGGCTTGGAACATCCGACCTTCAGACCGAAATCCTCGGCACGAAGGAGACTAGACTGTCGAAACCTTTTTTCTTGTACTTCAGAGATTTTATTAAACTTCGCAAGAGCTTCATCGAATTTCTTTCGAAAAGTCTTACTCTGCAATATCTCAACCGCAGAACGCATTCTTCTCTTTCTCTGACCCTTCTTGCCTGCTCGTATCGTTGTGGCTCTCATGCGCTCACCTCTGGCAAGACTATACAATAACTCCACCACCTAAACAAATACTACCCTGATAAATCACTGCCAACTGACCTGGGGCAATACCAAACTGTGGTTTTTCAGGAATAATTTCATACTCCATCTCTTTAGCAAGGACCATCCTTGCTACAATACGACATTTTTGTTTCTCTTGTCGGTAGCGGAAACGGACGTCGAATGAATTGGAGAGGTCGGGCTGATGCCCGCTCACCCAATTCATCGAATGACGATGTACGATGTACGATGTACGAATAAGAGGATTGAGGTCTGACTCATTCGTAATTCTTAATTCGTCATTCTTAATTCTACTCCCAACCGTAATCGTATTCCCCAGCATATCTTTTGTCACCACAAACAACCGTGGATCACTTTCTCCGTGTGTAAAAATCTCAAAGCCATGACGCTCGCCAATAGTGTAAAACACTGCACCATCGTGTCGACCAATCACTTTGCCAGCTTCATCCAACACATCACCTGGTTGTGCCTGTATATAGTGTGAGAGGAATTCTTTCATATCCACTTTACCAATAAA
The DNA here is from genome assembly GCA_903870365.1 of uncultured bacterium. Lineage (GTDB taxonomy): Bacteria > Patescibacteriota > Minisyncoccia > Phycocordibacterales > DATDWN01 > CAIQCQ01. Next base: position 21,380 of record CAIQCQ010000026.1, read on the forward strand.
ACATAAACCTTGACTGTCCTTTTTCTCTGCAGTTGGTAAACCAAATTTTTGTGCAAGCTTTCGTACCTCGCTTTTTTGTAAATGACCAATGGGAAAAAGAGTACGCGATAATTCAAACTGTCCAAGTTGGTGTAGAAAATATGACTGGTCTTTTTCCCTATCTGCTGATTCTCGAAGTACGATGTACGAAGTACGATGTACGAATGGGTCGGATTCGAATTGCTCCATTCTTAATTCGTTATTCGTACTTCGTTCTTCTACCCTCGCATAATGACCAGTCGCAACATAATCGGCTCCAGCTTCTATTGCCTTACTCAAGAATATTCCAAACTTAATATACTTATTACAAAAAACATCTGGGTTTGGTGTGCGTCCCGCTTTGTATTCAGCGATCATATAATCGACAATCTTGTCTTTGTATTCCTGCTCACAGTCCAGTGTTATAAACGGCACACCGAGGGTGGCACAGACCCGCATGGCAGAACGACGTTCATCACGCCACGTACATGGCAGCCAATCTGGTGACCAGACTTTGAGAAAGACGCCCGTGATGTCGTAGCCCTGCTCTTTCAACAATGCCAAAGCCACCGACGAGTCCACTCCGCCTGAGACGCCGACAAAAATCTTCGGCTTCGCCATACGAATATCCGAATGATTCCGAATGTCTACAAATGAAGATTGAGGTTGACTTTTCATTGTACGTAATGTATCAATAATACTAGAAATTTTCAACAAGAGGAGGACGAAATGAAAAATCCAGTAGCACTTGCCACAGCTGCAGTTGTATCTACAGGTTCAGGGGTAGCAATGTTCCAGTGGGCAATAGGCAAGCAAATGCCTTCTGTGGCAGTTGATACCTTTACCGCTCTAACAGGAACTGTCCTTTTTATTTTTGTCTTTCTAGGCTTTCGTTCAAGGCCAGACCAGATAAAGAAAAACCTTGGACAGAAACCCAAAAAAAAGCGCCGGCGTTAATCGGCGCTTTTCTTTTCCCTGACTTTACGAACTTTCGACTTTATGGACTTTACAGACTATTTGAGATACTTCCTTTCATTCGCCACATGCTCCGCAAATGTTTTGGCATAGTGCATCAATCCATCAGTACCGGTCAAAAAGTATACATACGCTGTAGGTGTTGGATGGAGCGCGGCAGAGATAGCATCAGCCCCTGGGTTGTTGATTGGTGTTGGGGGTAGACCTGTATACACATATGTATTGTACGGTGAACTCATCTTCAAATCATTCATCGTCAGTTGTGCACTGGTCTTGCCGGTCACATAGCGCAGTGTCGAATCAGTCTGCAATGGCATACCATTTTTCAAACGATTCCACAAAATCCCTGCCACGATTTGTCGGTCTTTTGTACCCGTTGCCTCACCCTCAAGGATTGATGCCATTTTTAAAATATCATATTCACTGTGACCAGACGTAGCGATGGCTGGCTCAAATTCTTTGATCCGCACATCAAAATTGTTTTTCATCTGAGCCATAATCTGTGTGGATGTCGCAGTCGGCGGAAAAAAATATGTATCGGGAAATAAATATCCTTCTTGATGTTTTGCCATCCGTACAAAGGTCTCTTTATCAAATGTCACCAACTTTTTCTCCAATACATTACCAATGTCTACCACTGAAAAACCTTCCGGCACAGTAACTTTTACCTCTGTCATACCAAAACTCCCCCTGACCACTCGTTCGGCCAGTGTTACTGCATTTTGTGGATTTTCAAGCAAATAATCTCCGGCAATAACCCGCTTCTCTCCACCAAACAAAATAACCAAACTTTGAAAGACAGTTGCTGAGCGGATTACCCTTTTTGATTCAAAATCTTTTATTACACCACTGAGGTTTTCACCTGGTGAAATAGTGATGATGGAGTCTGAAGGAAAAGTAGAGGGTGGGTAAATAAAAGAATAAAAGAATAAAAGAATAAGGATACAGGCACACACAATAGCGCTCATCCACACACACAGACGAGTACCACGAACAAACACTGTTGTGGACTTCTCTTCTATATTTATATTGTGTGTATCCATTCTACTATTGTTGTATTCTTCTATTCTCCAATCTATTTCCCATCCATCCCATTAGAGTTTCAATGAAAATCTGTTAATAATTAAAAAGTTTATGTGATATCAATACGTTTATACTATCAAAATTCTATAGATAAAACTCTAACGGGATCGTAATTCTTATTTCGTACTTCGTTATTCTATTACTGTGGCAAATTCGACGGCGCCTGAGCCTTCTTTGAACCGATACGGTCAAATGCAGGACTGGTGGTCACGCCAGCAGGCAAGTGGAAGATGGTGGCCAACTCCTCGGTGTTCAAGACAAATGTTGGGCCTTTATATTCAGCATAAAAATATCCACGATTTTTGTAGGCATCCAGTATTCCCTCTTTGTCCCCATCCAGGTCAATCACCTTGTTCCCTTTAAAGCCATTCATACTGGAATTAAAATGACTGATACCGGCAGTGATACCCCCACCAGTTGCCACATTAAACACATCTTTTGGTGCAAAATAAATCGCTCGGATACCAGTATCAAATCCTTTTTTACTGACACTCCTCTCCAGTGCAGCCACAGTGTCTTTTTCTCCATCAGTGAGTGACCGTGGAGCATTTTGTTCTGCTTCACCCTCCTTTGGTTTTGGTGGTTTAGCTTTATCCAAAATATTTTTAATTTCTTCTTTGGCACTTTCTGACCATTTCAAATCTTTCATTTCCACCTTGCCAGTCTTTGGATCTTTGACTGCATCGGTCGCTTTATGAGCGGTGATGACAATCTGTATCCACGCTTGCTGTCCTGGTGGCAACCCACCCAAAAATTCAATCAGTGGCGTCAGTGGATCAATCCGATATTCATCTTTTGGATCCTTGTCCATACCATAGTCAATATATGTCTTGATCGGAAACGCATCCGCCTTGGATAAAATAAGTTCTGTACACCACAGACCCATTGTCTCTGGGTCATATGACACCGGCAAGGTATAGTCTGGCACCTCATAAATTTCCACACCTGGATACTGTGAATACAACTGAGACTCGATCAAGGCTTTACTGCCAGCACGCGTCCAGATAAAAAAATGTACCTTGCCGTCAATGGCACAGATCTCAAAAGAAAACCACGGTCGGACAGAGCCAGTCCAATGATGATGTTTGACAATTTTCGGAGGCCACCGATCCCACTTAATTTTAAAATCATCCTCACCAAATGTTTGATAGAGAGAGTTGAATAAAAACTCCATAGCTGCCGGAGATTTGAAAATCTCTTTTGGAATCTTGATTTCGAGGAGTGTGTACGTCTGCTTATGGATAAACGCTACACGTTGATATGTGCGCCAGACTTCGTACCACAAGACGACGAGACAAAAGCTGAGCCAGACCGGAGCAGAGTAGTAGAGATATTTAAAAGCGAGGATGACCCCAGGGTTGGAGAAAAATGAATATATGCTGGACATGAGATAAGTATAACAGAGAGAGTCTATAGGCCCAAGGCACTAGTCAATAGTAGGGATTTTTTCTTTCTTGGGCCTAATGCCTAATGCCTAATGGCTCTTTCGCCACTCTTCAATTTTCTTATGATCTCCCGACAATAGTACCTTTGGCACCTTATATTTCTTGCCATTATGTTCAAAGACTTCTGGACGAGTATAGACATCACTACTTGCCGTCCGTTCCTCTTCGCGACTATCAAAGTTACCGAGCACTCCCTCCACCTGTCGAGCCATACAGTCGATCATGATCATGGCTGGTAGTTCCCCACCGGTCAGGACAAATGGCCCGACGGAGATTTGTTCCATTTTAAAGGCTTTGCGTACCCGCGCATCAATACCCTCGTAGCGTCCACAAATGATGATGATGTCGGTGTACTTCTTGGCAGTCTTCTTGGCGTATGGAGTGTCGAATTGTTTGCCAGATGGAGAAAGCCAAATAATCGATGTACGAGTTACGATGTACGAGTTACGAGAAGATTTTTTTATATTTTTTTTCTTTTTCGTATCTCGTATCTCGTAACTCTTAACTCGTTCCAAAGCTGCTTCAACAGCTTTGATCACTGGTAGTGCTTGTATCACCATCCCCGGACCACCAGCATATGGTGGGCGATCAATATGTTTAAACTTGTTGTCGGCAAAATCGCGTGGGTTGTAAAACTGCACGGAAATTTTCTTGTCTTCAATCGCTCGTTTGATGATGGATTCACCGAGGTAGGAATCGAAGGTAGTAGGAAATAGAGTAATGATGTGGAATTTCATGTTGGTAGAAATTAGAATCTAGAAGCTTGAAGCTCGAATGAGACGGAAACACTATACAATATTTTTTAATTCCCGTCCAATTAAAAACAAAACTCTCCCAATATAAAATCGAGAGAGAAATGAAGAGATTTGCGAGCACGGCAGAAGGGTTCTGACGATCCCGACCGTTACCGAGCCTGTTCACGTCCCAGTTCCACCTCGCACCGTTGCGGTAGAGATAGAGCGAATAGCGGATGCCATTCGGACTGCGAATTTAATGTGCAGAGTGCCATCCGTACCACCACCCCTTGAATAATCTCGAGGTTGAATATAATTTCGCATCACAATGCGCCAGCACTCTGTACCAAGTATCTTCAATTTTTTGAAGTGTCTGCATACACCCTCCGTTTGAAACACATGGTCGCAAACGCTCTCAGTGTATGGATACTGGATTCGGCCGCCGGAAACCGTAGTCGCCAGCAAGATTCGCCAATCCATTCCGTAATGAATCAGGACAGTTGTATCATTCTTGTATGGCGAAAAAACCAAAATTGAAGTTAGTCGATAGATTAGAAATCAAGATCTTGTTAGACAAAGGGTATGGATACAGAGAAATTGCTCGAA
>CAIQCQ010000027.1 GCA_903870365.1 uncultured bacterium
CCATACTTCGAGCAATTTCTCTGTATCCATACCCTTTGTCTAACAAGATCTTGATTTCTAATCTATCGACTAACTTCAATTTTGGTTTTTTCGCCATACAAGAATGATACAACTGTCCTGATTCATTACGGAATGGATTGCACATTATCACGTGCCCTGAGAAGGGTGCAAATATCAACCAACAACACAATCCCAGTGCTCAAACATTGTTGGATTCTCACAAAGGAGTGAGTCATGAAAGTTTTCACAATTTTTAATTCTCGCATTAGTGTCGGAGCCCGACTCGATTCCTTCTCGATTAGTAAACCCACTGAAGAGCGAACTCTGCGACTTGGAGATTACTCAGCAAATGCCATGCTCGTTCCGATGTTCAGGAAGAACGTGCCAACCATCGAAATGGGTGAAGGAAAATCTTACGGTGACATCATTACTGATGCCTATCCCGTCAAAGTGGATGGTGGCTATGCACTAGCCAAACCCAATCAGGAGAACGACGAGATTCTCGTCGTGATTCAGATGGGACGTAGAGAACGTATGGAGTACAGTAAGATCGGAACGTGGAGTTTCGACTCCAACACTGTTCCGACACCGATGGCCATCAAGCAGACGCTCGCACAGGGCACTGGATCAGCCCTTTTCGAAAACGAAATTGGCTGGCACGACGCACTGGTGATCATGAAGGTGGGAGATTCTCTCACTTTGCATGAACGCAATGGCGACATCGCTCGCGTAAAGTACGAGTCGGTGGAAACTGGCCTCGTGGTTGATACTCGTGTCCGGATGATCCTTCAGGATTATGATGCCGCACCGGATGGTGTCGGTACCTATACCAAGTTGAACGCGGAGTTTTCTTCTCGCAAAGCAGCTCTCGATTATCGCTCCCGTTTCTTTCGTGACATGTACTGGGGTAAAATCGAGACACTCGACGGCACATTTGTTTGTGAAATCGAGGAGTATCACGATCATCAGTGCTGCGATTAGTTCGCCAACAGCCTCACACAGAAAGCCTCACCGCTTTTCTGGGGTGAGGTTTTTCTTTTTATAAAAATAATTAGCCATTCTTTTTCATCATGTGTTTTGCCATGTTGTTGGCTACAAAGATAGAAATGATGATGGTGGCAAAAACAATAATCCAACTAAAGACACCGATGGTGTTATATATAGATTGCCAATTTGCGGCAAAGAAATAGCCGACGCTCGAATAAAAAATAGTTTGGAGGATATCACCAATGATAGCGTAGAGAGCAAAGCGTTTAAAGGGCATGCGTCCGAGTCCAGCAACCATGTTGATGATGGCAGTAGCTTGGTCTTGGAAACGACTGGTGATGATAGCCAGGGCGGAGTAATTGTTCTCTGTAGTTTCGATGTGTTTGAGCGAGGTTGACTCGGCAAATCGTCCGAGGTGTAACCACCGCAGAACTTGTTTGCCGTATCTTCGTGATAGTCCATACATAGAGAGGTCTCCAAGGATATTGCCTGTGGTACCAACAATAAGGACGATAAAAATATTTAAATATCCTTGGCTAGCAAAAGCGGCCGAGGCCACGGTACTTGACCCTGCGGGCAGTGGCACCCCCAGTGAAGATAAAAAAGCAACAAGAAACAGACCAACATATTTGTAGACGAGGAGGAAACTCAATATGTTTTGCAGAAGTGAACTCATTGGGTGGATGCAGATTAATTAGTCTTGATAGAAGGACTTGTAAACTGGAGGACTGTCTGACGAATTTTTTCTAGTGTAGTTGCGAGATCGAGATGATTGTTTTGGACGTAGCGAGTGATGCTGATTTCTGGATATTGACTATCGGTGATAGATAGAGAATTGGCTAAGTAATCGGGAGGCAAACTAAATGTGTAATTCACATATGAAAATGTCATCCAACTGTCTATTTGGTTTGGGCTAAAAGTTTGTTTGTGTTGGTGTGTACGATCAAAACCACGAGTTGGTCGGAGCTCACCTGTTGCGTAGAGGCGATCGAGGTCGATGATAAACCACAAAAACAGACACAGACTGATACCAAGTAAGATGACGACGAGGGTATACCAAAAACGTTTGTGTGTGTGCATATATAAATTAAGTTGTTTTTCTCCTGTACATAATGTGAATAAAAATAATAGAACTCGCAATGGCGGCAAAGAAACACCAGACAGAAGTAAAAGCCACAGTGTAAAACAGCCAGGAAATATATGCCAAGCCGGCGGTCAAGACACCAAACCGACGAAAGATTTTATTATCAGATGCAAAGAGTGAGCCAAAAATAGCGATGAGGTATGGCACGACAATTAAGTTTTCAAAAGGAAAGTTAAACGTGTAGCTGACACATGAGCGCATTTCACTGACCACCAAAGTCTCGGTCAATAACAGTCGGAGGAAGTACGCCGCCACACCAACACCAAGAAAGATAAACCACATGACGATTTTTCTTTTTTCTTTGTCGAGGATATAGACCAATGTCGGGACATATATAGGCCAGACAATAAAAGCAAAAAAGAGAAAAGCATAACCCGCCGTGGGTGAAGTGGTGCCGTGGTTTAATGCAATCCATTGGAAGCCCTCAATACCTTGTTGAGCAGCAAAGAGGAGTGGCACAGTAGCCAGGATCTTGTCGTGCTTTTTTGCCATGACAAGAGTCGACCCGCCAAGGACGGCGAGACCTCCACTGGCTATAAAACTAGCAGGAGCAGAAAAACACATGTAAATAGTATAGCATTTTTAGATAAGAGGTCATCAGGTGGTGGTAGTATATTTGTATATTGGGTACAATATACAAATATGGAAGATGTCATGATGAATCCAATAGTTACAGCACCCGATAGCTTTGCTCTATGTCCCGTGTGTCATCAATCAGTGTTACCACAGTATTATTTTTGTCCAAACTGTGGCAAGAAATTACACGAGGCACCCCTTCAGACAGATATGACTGCTCAGATAAAACTCTATGCCTTTAGTATAGTTTTGCCGATGATATGTTTTCTGTATGTTACTCGGTGGCAAGGAGTACGGTATTTTAAATCAAAAGATGAAAAGGCACACCAGATAGGAGAAATTGCTTGGGCGTTGTTGTTATTATCAACAGTGTGTATTATCTGGTTTACCGTGGTCTGGGTTCAAGACTATATTCAACAGACAGTGAGCTCTATTAATTCAGATTTTAGTGGGATGTAAATAATATTGTGTTTTTTATACGTATGATATAATTTGTGTATTAGTATTTAATATAAATTCATATGGCAAAAGGAGACGGACATAAAAAAGAAAAGAAGAAACCAAAGAAAGCAAAATAACTATAAGAAAACATGTGACGAATTCCGGTCACATGTTTTTTTGATATACTAAATGTATGAAAAAATATATTCTTATTGTGGCAGGAGTTTTTCTGTGTGTTGGAGTGGGTTTGTTTTTTGCGACACAACACACGAGAAAAATACCAGTAACCGCGTGTACTCAGGAAGCAAAGATTTGTCCTGATGGAAGTACTGTGGGACGAACAGGACCAGATTGTCAGTTCGCTCGTTGTCCCCTGGTAGCAACATCGACAAATGTAGTGGCGACGCATCAAAAAGGGTATTTGATTGGATATGTGACATTGTCGCCAACCTGTCCCGTGGAACATACACCACCAGACCCAGCTTGTGCACCAGAACCATATGCACCATTGATTGATATCAGTGGAAGTCATAATTTTTTTATAGAACTGCATGCAAATATGGAAGGTGTATTTCAGTTGCCTTTAGTCGCAGGAATATATACTATTTTGCCACATATTAATTCACTATATCCAAATTGTCCGTCAAAGACGGTGACGTTGAGTGCGGGAGCGACTACCACAGTAGATATTATGTGTGATACCGGTATAAGGTAGGGAATTGAATAAGAAGTACGATATATGAATTACGAACAAGAAGGATAAAGACAGGATGTTGAATCTAGAAGTTTGAATCTCGAAACATGACAAAAAAATTACAAGAAAAATATTTTGTCTATATGGTGAAGTGCGCGGATCAAACACTCTATACCGGTCTGACCAATGATATTGAGAAACGAGTAGTGGCACACAATACAGGTACGACTGGTGCAAAGTATACGAGAGGACGTCGACCCGTGATGGTAGTGTATATCGAGCAGTGTGAGACAAAAAGTGATGCATTGAAGAGAGAATGTGTGGTCAAGAAACTGACCAGGAAAGAAAAGATTTTTCTCTGTCATTCCCGCGAAAGCGGGAATCCAGAGCGTACAGATAACGTGGAGATATATCCTAGATTCCCGTCTGCACGGGAATGACGAAGTAAATAATGTGGTATCATATCTACATGGCTGAAAATACAGATCTCTATTTACGTAATATTATCTTTGGTATGAGCGACAGTTTGGTTTCGACCATCGGTCTGCTTTCTGGTATTGATGCCAGTGGGGTCAATCATCAATCCATTATTGCTACGGGTATTATCTATGCGTTTGTGGCCGCTTTTTCTATGGCGGTAGGTAGTTTTCTTTCTGAACAGAGTGCTGAGCAGTACAAGACTCGTGGAGAAGTGGTCAATACTCGGGCACTGACCGGGGCAGTCATTATGTTTGTGTCATTTGTTGGAGCAACATTTATACCGATGATTCCGTATCTCGTATCCAATTCAGAGCTTGATTTGATCTTTTCCATTCTCCTGGCTATCGTTTCACTTTTTGTGGTCGGAGCTATTTCTGCTCGTATGTCCGGTGTTTCAATCATTAAACATGGTTTTAGTATGGCAGGACTCGGTGGTCTCGCAATCATTATTGGAGTATTAGTTGGAAAGTTTGTACGGGTTGTCTAGTTCTGTGCGTGGTTTGCTTGTGGTATCTTATTTGACATATAATAGCGTTTCGTGTATGGTAGCCAAGGTTTAGTTCAAACCTGAAGTACCCCGGAAAAAGCGGGTAAATCAATCAGGAGTAGTAACTAATGAAAAACGTGTTATTTCTGGCCATGGCAGTTGCCATGGCGATGATGTCCGCCTCCGCTGGGACGATGACTCGTCCCAGTGTCTCTGAAAAGGGCGGTGTCTTCCGCTCGATTCCGCCGCCGGACTGCTTGTCCCACGACGGGACCTGCCCGTGGCCTTTTGGCGACGGGTCCTGCTGCCGCGCCCGCGCGAAGAAGTAAAAGCTAGCCCAGTCTCATGTGCAACATGACATGAGACTGGGCAGTCTCTGTGCCCAACAAGTTTGTAACTTTGTTGGTTTTTTTGTGTAAAAAAATAATTTGACAAAAAAGGTCTTTTGGTATATTATGTATGGGTAACTCAATATCTCATTAGTTTTTCGAGGGATTGTATCCCACGCAACTTTAGCCCCAGACACGTTCTGATTGGCTCTACTAAAACTTTCGGGACACTATCGTCTTTCAATTCAGAAACCGATTTAACCTAGGGTTACCGAAAAATATGTATTCAAAACAACCATCTCCTCGAGGGAGATCTTCGTCTTCGTACGCACCTGCGTCACGGGGAACGTTTAACAGAAATGATAGGGGATCTGGAAGCTACGGTAGTCGAACTACTGGAGCACCAAGTCGTCCATCGTACGGCAGTGCACCACGCAATTCTGCCTATTCACCAGCCCATCGTGGTCCTACCTACGGTAGTCGTCCTGTACAGCGCCGCAGTAATTTTGGTCGTGGTGGAGGAAGCTACATCAACCCAGAACGTTTTATCAATAAAGCTAAGCCCGTGGTGGCCACAGAGGCATTTATTCCTGAACATAAATTCGCTGATTTTGACGTAGTTCCAGAACTCAAAACAGCTATCATTACCAAAGGATACGTTAATCCAACACCTATTCAGGATAAATCAATTCCACATGTGTTGACTGGTGTTGATGTCCTTGGTATTGCAAACACAGGTACTGGTAAGACCGCAGCATTCCTCATCCCACTTATAAACAAAGTCTTGTTAAATCGTGAGGAGCAGATCCTTATTGTCGTGCCGACTCGTGAACTCGCTATCCAGATTGAACAGGAACTAAAAGGTTTTACTGTTGGTATGAAAATATATTCTGTTTGTTGTGTCGGTGGTACGGGTATCGGTCCACAGATTCGTGAGCTGAAATACCGCAATGAATTTGTTATTGGTACACCGGGACGACTAAAAGATTTGATCGATCGTAAAATGATTGATTTGAAAAAATTCAACACGCTCGTGCTCGATGAAGCAGATCGTATGCTCGACATGGGATTTGTCAATGATATGCGCTACTTGGCTCAAAATATGCCAAAAGAACATCAGACACTTTTCTTTTCAGCGACACTGTCTCCAGAAATTGAAAAATTATCAGCCGAGTTTTTGCGTACGCCTGTACGTATTTCAGTGAAGACTCAAGATACCTCTGCAAGTGTTGACCAAGATGTCGTACGTGTTGGCCGTGGTGGAGACAAGATTGAAGTGTTACAAAATCTTTTAAGACAAGACCATTTCGGTAAAGTCCTTATCTTTGGACGAACAAAGCACGGTGTAGAGAAACTTTCTCAAACATTGGTCCAGAGTGGTTTCAAAGCCGAATCTATTCATGGTAATAAAAATCACACTGGTCGCCAACGAGCGCTCGGTAAGTTTAAAGACAATCATAGTCAGATCCTTGTTGCGACCGATGTGGCTGCCCGAGGACTGGATATTGCTGATGTGACGCATGTTATCAACTTTGATTTACCTGCGACATATGACGACTATGTACATCGTATTGGACGAACGGGGAGAGGGGGGAAGACTGGTGTTGCCCTCACCTTCGTCGAATAGGTAAAACCTCCAAATTTCACCAATCTCATCTTCTAAAATTTAAAAATAATCCTCACCTTACGATTCAGTAAGGCTCGTCTCATTTTAAAATTTTATAAGCGATCTTGGCGAAATTGTGAAGGTTTCAGGAAACTAACTGTATTAAAAACATCTTCTTAAAAGGAAGGTGTTTTTTGTATAGTGATATGGTATTGTAGGCACATGAAAAATATTAAAACCACTTGGAATTTAGGTCTGTTATATAAGAATGAAAAAGATCCGCAGATTGAGAAAGATTTGAAAATGATCGAGCGCGTCTGCATGGATTTTGAAAAAAAGTATAAAAAGGCAGATTTTACATCCTCAGCAGAAAAATTGTTGAAGGCTTTGGAAGATAGGGAGGAATTACGTAAAAAAATAAACGGGAGTAAACCATGGTGGTATTTTACCTTAAAAAATAATTTAAATGCCGACGATATTTTTGCTCAATCGCACAGTACACAGTATAGTCAGCGTTTAACGGGTGCTTTTAATAAGCTAACTTTTTTTAGTATTCGTATTGCACAAATTGTAAAAACGGATCAAAAAAAGTTCTTAATGGATCCCATACTACAGACTTATAAGTATTCCCTCAAGAGATCTTTCGAAGCAGCGAAGTATAAGTTATCAGAAGGGGAAGAACAGATTATTGATTTACTTTCTGAAACAAGTTATACGATGTGGAAAAGTGGTCAGAATAAGTTGTTGAGTTCACAGGTTGTCGTATATGAAGGTAAAGAAATTCCAATCACTAAAGCGGTCGCATTGTATCCCGAGTTACCAAAAAAAGAACGAAGAGAATTGTATTTAAAAATCAGTAGTGTTCTTCAGTCCATCGCTCACTTTGCAGAAGCTGAAATAAATGCGGTGTATAATTATAAAAAAGTTTTGGATGAACGACGGGGGTATAATAAACCATATAGTGCTACTGTGATTGGGAATGAGAATAATGAAAAAAGTATAGAACTTCTCGTGGATCTTGTAACAAAACATTTTTCTATTAGTCAGCGATATTATAAAGTTCATGCCAAACTTTTGAGAGAGAAAAAAATTTTGTCAGCTGATAGAAATGCACGTATTGGTGATATCCATAAGAAATTTGATTTTTTAAGTGCTACTACAATTGTCCGAAGTGCCTTAGGAAATGTGGATGTAAAGTATGCGAAAATATTCGATTCTTTTTTAGAAAATGGTCAGATAGATGTGTATCCAAGAAAAGGAAAAAGGGGTGGCGCGTTTTGCTGGAAAGAGGGACTTTTACCAACCTTTGTATTCTTGAATCATTCAGATGATATCAATTCAGTAGAAACATTGGGACATGAAATGGGACACGCTATTCACTGGGAGTTATCTCAACAGACGCAGCCTCCACGATATAGAGATTTTTCAACTGCAACTGCAGAAGTCGCAAGTACTTTTTTTGAACAGGTGACTATGTCTGAAATAGAAAAGCATTTATCTGAAGATGAAAAAATAATCTTTTTACACACTAAAATAAAGAGTGATATTATGACAATTTTTCAGCAGGTTGCAGGTTTTAATTTTGAACTACAGTTGCATGAAAAAATTAGAAAAGAGGGATTTGTATCAAAAGAAAATATTGCAAGTCTTTTGTCTAAAAATTTTAGAGCAAGTACTGGAAATGTCATGGATATACAAGATGAAGATGGATATTTTTTTGTACGATGGTCACATATTCGAAATTTTTTCTATGTCTACACCTATGCCTATGGTCAGCTCATTAGTCGAGCGTTGTTTGAGAATTGGAAAAAAGATCCAGGGTATGCCAAGAAAATTGAACAGTTTTTGTCTGCTGGCCGATCAATGAGTCCAGAAGATATTTTTAAGAGTATTGGTATCGATACATCTGACCCAGCATTCTTTGAAGCCGGTTTAAAGGGGATTGAAAGTGATATCAAACGGCTAGAAATAATGGCTAAAAAAGCCGGGTACTAAATCATACTGACTCTTTCAAAATCTCACGGATCACTTCTTTTGTTTCTTCAGGGTTATCTACTGCATGGGTAGCAATACCACTGGATATAGCCACAAAATCATTACCATTTTCCTCGAGTTCATCACCGATATAGAGCATGTCTATAATAGGAATGTTCAAACTTTCTGATAATTTTTTGATACCGTATGCTTTATTAATACCTTTGAGAGTGATATCAATGGTGGTGCTACCACCAATTTTACAGTCAAAGTCTGGCAAACTCTCTTTCAATATATTGATAATACGGAGGCGTAGAGTTTTCTCTGGATCCCATGTTTCTTTCAGTGTCAGTGGCGCATGTTGACCGAGACCTGAAAAACTAATCTGACTATCACGGTCTTCGATGATATCGCCGTATGTTGTTTCTGGTGTGACGTAGTAAGCTTGGTCGAGAGCTTGGTGTAGTGCATCCATAATGTGTGTTTTTTGTTCTGGTGAGAGGATTGAACTATACTTTTCTGCCCACTGACCATGTACATACTGGTAGAGACTGCCACCAGAGGTGGGCAGGATAGAGAGATGTTCAAACTGTGTGTCTGCTGAGAGATGAGAGACAAATTGATCATGAAGTTGGGAATACATACCACCAGAAATAATGCCAACAAAATGATGTTCAAGAAGTGCCGTCATCAAGTCAGTCATTTCAATATCAGGAGGGTTTTTACTTGTGGCTAGTGTGCCGTCAAGATCAAACATGATTACTTTTTTGTGTGTGAATGTGTTGCCCATAATTATTTGTGTGGTCTTTGTCATTCTGGACTAGATCCGGAATCCATCCGTTCCTGTCTGCACGGGAATGACAAGAGAAAGGTTACATTTCTAAGCTGTTGAGTATTTCAGTGATCGATCCAGTCGCCACACCAATGACAGAATCCGCTGCACCGTAATACAAAAAGACGGTATCACCCCGGAGCACTGCTCCACACGGGAAGACGACTCCAGGAACAAGACCTTTCCATTCGTATTCTGTTTCAGGTTCAAAAATTGGTGGTACGCTACGAGCCAGGACAATGGTTGGATCTGTTTTATCGAGCAGTGCCACACCGACGCGATAGTGACTGTTTTTAGAAATACCATGGTAAAACATGAGCCAGCCTTTGTCTGTTTCAATTGGTGGACATGCCAAACCAACTCGGACACTGTCCCACATGCCTGGTCGCGGTTCGAGTATGGGGATGCATGAGCGAACCGGTTCATTTTCGACATCAAGCGAATCAATAAAGTCAGCGCATATCATATCATCCATACGGTGAATGATCATGTATTCTCCTTTGATTTGACGTGACAGGATACAGCCATCTTTATTGGCAATGGATGGTAGGGTAATAATCTTTGGCTCACCCCAGCTCCATTGTTCAGCTACGAGATCTGCCACACTGATAGACGTCATGGCTACTCGAGGAGTGGTGCCGTCATATGCAGTGTATAGCATATACACACGATCACCGATAACGGTGGTACGTGGATCTTCACAACCATGTCGTTCAAAGTCAGTACGAGGAACATAGGCAGGATCAGCTAGTCGCGTATCGATGTGAATACCGTCAGTAGATGTAGCATATCCAAGGACAGAAATATTGTCTTTGTCTGCTGCTCGGTACAAGATACGCACTACACCATCAATATCAACAGCAGCGGGGTTGATAGTACCGAGTGTTTCGTACGCTTTATCTGGTCGAGGACTGATGATGGGGTTGTTGCTACTGCGGGTGAGAAGTACTGTTTTGCCAAGCATAGAGTCAAGTAATTTTTTGGTAGTAATACGAGCGATACAACTCCATGTGTCGGTACCACTATAAAATATTTCCACGACATCACCAATGATGCGCGCACCAGAAGGAAAGAGGATGTGTCCTACTTGACCAACTTTTTCATAATATGCTTCTGGCACCATGAGTGCCCCTTTTGTTTTTGCGATGATTGTTTGAGGATTATTTTTATCCAACAAAAATGCTTCAATACCAAAGGTGGTGTGTTCTTGGCCGTAGTTTTCAATATGTGAATAAATAACCAGCCATCCTTCATCAGTGAGTATGGGTGCTGAGCCAAGCTCGACTTGTTCGTTGTTGTTTCGACGCAGTGGCAGAGCATGATCGAGATGGTGGATGTACCATTCATTCCAAAATTTAGGTGACCACATGTCTGATTCTTGGGGAAATTCAACATAACAGATTTCAGCGGGTGTTGGTGGTATGTCTGTGTTGATGGTGAGAAGAGCAGCAAATTTGCCGTTAATTTTTTCAGGAAACAGAGCCATAGCTTTGGCATTGAATGGAGTGATAAGGTGTTTGTCTATAAGCTGCATATCACTATTGTATTTTGCCATGCCAATATGAATACCTTCGGCACTAAATGGATAGGTAGAAAGAGCTGTATAGAATACGTAGTGAACACCATCGATGGTGGTGACACGAGGATCTTCACAGCCATACCGTTCCCAGTCGTATTCTGGAGTGATGAGTTGAGAGTGTTTGTTGAAGTGTCTACCGTCAGTACTCTCAGCCAGACCAATGGTTGAAATAGATCGTCGAATACCGTCAGCTAAATGACTAATTGACTGAGCACGATAAAGTACTTTGGTCAGAATTTTGTCACCAATAGGTGAAAGAGGCGTCCAATTAAATGCACCAGCACCTTCCCATTCATGTTCGGTCTGGGGAGACATTATTGGATTATGTTCATCGCGTTCAACAATCATGATACTGGTTTTAGTTTAGAGAGGACTTCGGAAAGTGGGGCGGTGGCTACACAGACATGTTTGTCACCACCTCCGTAATAGACAAACAACATATCATCTTTGATCACTGCTCCAGATGCATAAATAATACCTGGTTTACCATCATTTTCATATTCCATTTCTGGAGAAAGGATTGGTTCGTCTGCACGATAGAGTATTTTGGTAGGATCGTTCACACCTAAAATCATCGCACCAAGTTTGTATCGACTGGGGTCTTCTTTATCAATGGCATGATAGAGCAGGAGCCAACCAAGATCGGTTTTGAGGGGTGGTGGTCCAGCGCCACGAAGTAGACTGTCCCAATTTTCTTCTCGGCCAGGTTGTGGACCTTCTGGTCTATCACTACGGATAAATCCAGTAAAATAGTCGAGACTTTTGACATACGCAATTTGTATTTCCGGAGCAATACTATGGAGGATGACATATTTACCAGCTATTTTTTCAGGAAAAACAACCCAGTTTTTGTTTGGTTTTCCTTCGGGAGAAATAAGGATTGGTCGAGTCCATTTCCATTTGTGATTCAGAAAGTCTTTTTCATCAATAGAAATGATGGCCATACGAACAAAATCCCAGCCATCAAATACACTAAAGGTGACATAGATACGTCCATTGAGTCTGACCATACGAGGGTCTTCTGTTCCACCCCAACTCCCACCAGATGGGTACATGACGAAGTTTCTTTTTTGTGGACCAAGTGGGTTGCGAGATCGAGGACTTTGCATAGTAAAAACTGGATAGGGTAGATGATCGGTAAAATGAATACCATCGAGACTGGAGTCGTAGCCAATACGCGAAACACCGTCACTACCGATAGCTCGATAGAGAATATGAACACGACCAGCGTCATCCATGATTGCTGCTGGGTTAAAAGTACCTTGTGTTTCCCAGTCGTATTTTTGATCTGGAGAGAGAATTGGTTTGTTGGTAGGACGCAAAAGAAGTGTAGCTTTTTTACGGCGAGCATGACCTTTGAGCGTATTGCTGATGCTGTGGATAGTCTGAATAACTTTCGCTCGAAAAAACCAGACAATACTAAACGGTATGCCAATGTAAAATATTATAAATACGACGATGGCTGAAAGAGCAGAGGGATGATTCATGAGTACATTGTAGCAAGGATACTATTTTATGAAAACAATATCTGTGTGTGTCGTGCCTGTATTATGCGCGATTGTAATCATCTGCAAAACGAGTGATGTCTGCTTCATCAAATTCACCACGGGCTATTTCTAAAAATACAACGTTTTCTGTGTCTGCTTTGATACGGTGTTGTGTACCACGAGGAATTTCGTAGTCAGTCCCGACGGATAATGCTGAAGCGGTATCACCAATAGTGATAATGCCGTTGCCAGAAATAATATACCATGATTCATCACGATGAGTATGCGATTGTAAACTAAACTCTTGGCCAATATTGACGGTAATAATCTTGACGGTGACCATTTCATTGTGGGCAAACGTAGTAAATTGGCCCCAAGGTCGCTCTTCTGTGTGTTTTGTATGGAGTAGAGTATTCATAAAAGGTTGTATTATAGTTTGTAGTATACTATATACTGTGTAGGTAACGCACGTAGGATTACTACTTACTTTTGTACATAATGAAAACACCAATTACGATGTCAATGGCATCGGATGATACAGCCACAATCATTTTTTCTGGAGATTTATTGGAAGCTGATGTTTCTACTTTTCGTGATGCTTTGGCTCAGGGGAAAAAAGTGATTTGGCAATTTCATACCACCCACGAGCACAAGAAGCTCAAGATTCTTCTTGATATGCGAGCATTTACTGGTAATTATTGTAGTGAAGCAGTAGAACTTTTGACAGATTTTGCTCGGGAAAATACTCCATTTGTAGAAAAAACGGCTAGTTTTGGGGGATCTGATACTGTCAAAATGGTAGGCGAGACAGTGACCGCTTTGGCACATCGGAACAATATACGTATTTTTGATACCCAAGAAGATGCTACCACGTGGCTTGAAACAAAAGACAATTTACATACCTAATGATAGTATTCTCGTATGAAGCGTTATATTTTGCGTTTTTTTCAAAAAACATCTTTCATCAATATGTGTATTGGTGTTGGTTTGTTTTGTTTAGGCGGAGTTGTTATTCCATTTGTATATGCTCGTATATATACCACGACAGGCACATCTTCTGCTGATACAGGTAGTACTCCTACTCGTCTCGCACAAAATCAGTATTCTTTGATTAATCCATTGCTCTTGTGTAGTACTGAACAAAATACAAGCTCCATTGATTTTTCATTGCAAAAAAAGATTTCTTCATTTATTCAAGACCGTATTTCAAAGGGTGATATGACAGACATGTCGGTATATATTCAGGAATATGGTTTGGGTAAATGGCTTGGAGTCAATGAAAATACTCGATATGATCCAGCCAGTTTGTTAAAAGTGCCATTGATGATAGCGTACTATCAATTGTCAGAAAAAGATCCAGGTATTTTGTCACGACAAACATCGTTTACTGGTACGGATCAAAATATTGGAGAATATTTTCGATCACCATATGATATTGTGCCAGGTAAAATGTATAGTATCGATCAATTAATTACGAGTATGATTGTTAATTCTGATAATACTGCAGTTACCTTACTTTCAAATTATGTCAGTAAAAGTTCATTGATTGATGTCTACACTGATCTCGGGTTACCGATCCCGTCTGATGATCCATCACCTCAGTATATTTCTGCAAAGTCATATGCCTATTTTTTCCGTATTTTATACAATGCGACATATTTAAATCGAGCAGATTCAGAAAAAGCACTGACATTGCTGTCACAATCTCATTTACCGAACGGCATCGCTTCTGCAGTACCTGAGGCTACTACGGTGGCTGATAAATTTGGTGAGCGTACCGCATATGATGCTAGCGGTGCAGTGTTGTACCGGGAACTTCATGATTGCGGTATTGTGTACAAAGCAAATTCTCCGTATTTGTTGTGTATTATGAGTAAGGGCAATGACTTTAATCAACTGGCTCAAAATATTCACGATCTCAGTGCGTTGGTATATACAAATGTTACAAAAAGGTAGAGGATATATACTAATGATGTTAAATCCATGAGATGATCCATTAGAGTTTTATCTATAAGATTCTAATGGTATGAGTATGTTGTTACTATACAGACTTTTTAATTATTAACAGGTTCTCTTAAAACTCTAACGGGATGAATAATGAAAAAATATATGTCGGTGTTGGTGTGATCATTTTGGTTATTCTTGGTCTATTACTGTTTGTGCGTAGCAAACCTCGGCAGGCAGCTACTGATACGACATACAAGACGGTGGTGTTTGTATGTGATGGATCAAAATCAGTCACAGCAACATTTGACATGACTTCAGATGCACAAGTTGGACTGGTCTTGAGTGATGGGAGAAGTATGTCCTTATCACACACTGTATCTGCCGATGGTGCTCGGTATGCAAATAGTGATGAAAGTATTGTCTTTTGGAACAAGGGTAATACAGCATTTATTACAGAAGGTTTGGGGTCAAAGAGTCCGACGACGTATGCAAACTGTGTTGAGCAAAGTATTCCAAATCAAAATGCAACAACGACAATGTATACAAATGATACCTATGGTTTTCAAATTGAATATCCAAAAAGTCTGATGGCTACAACAACATTTACCAATAATTATATACTCAGAAATCAATGGAAGAGTCTAGCCAGTCCAAATAGTACGGGTGTTCCGATTGTTTCCATTCCCGTATTACGTATCAATCAAGGTGGGGTAGCTACTGGACGATCATACCCATTATCATTTGATGCTGAAGTGCATATTGGTGTCAGTACTAATCCTGCTGATGTGGTGACATGTTTGGAGCCAGATGCAGGGTATACAAAAGAGCCAGAAGCTGACGTAACCATTGGTGGCGTATCATTTACACGTTTTAGTTTCTCTGACGCCGCAATGGGTACATATCTCCAGGGTGAAAGTTATCGAGCGGTACACAATGATGCATGCTATGCTATTGAACAGATTAAGACTGGCTCGAGTTATCGTGATGAAACAATGACTCCAGGGTATACAGATGCCCAGTTGAATGACTACTATAATCAGGCGGGTGATATCATCCAGAGTTTTCAATTTACAAAATAAAATAAGATATACTATTTATTATATATTCAGTTATATAATTACGTCTATGAAAAAAATAATCACACGATGTATTGTTCTCGGTCTTGTCACCATTGTTTTTGTAGTTATCTACGCTGCGGTCCAACAAGATTATCGTCAATCTGCGTATGATCCACAAATTCAAATGGCTGAAGATGCTGCAGGTTCTTTGTCTACTGGCGGGAATGTACAACAAGTTGGAGCACTCTATCCACAGACAGATTTTGCTTCAAGTCTTGCTCCATTCGTTATAATTTATGATCAGGCTGGTAATGTCATTTCTGCGACAGGTCACATGAACAGTGTTACCCCGACCCCACCTCTCGGCACTCTCCAATATGCGCAGACACAAGGTGAAAACCGCCTAACGTGGCAGCCACAAAGTGATGTGCGTATCGCCACGGTGATTGTGCCGTATCATACTGCTTCGACCACTGGGTTTGTTTTGGCTGGAAAAAACCTAGGTGAGGTTGAGAGTCGAATTATTCAGCTCGGGTATATTGTGTTTACCGGGTGGATCGTCTCACTTATTGGATGCGTGATCTTGTTTGTTATAGGGATTGTATAACAGAGATTGTGATATAATTGATGCATGGCATCTTTGTATTCTTTCATATCCTATCTTTCACCCAGTCTTCTTGCGTGGTTGCAGGCCTCAAAATACGCACTCCTTTTTCTTGGCTGTATCTTTGAAGGTCCTGTGTTGATGGTTGCCAGTGGATTTTTGTACCGTTTGCATACATTTGATTTTGTACCAATGTACCTTGCTCTTGTGGCAGGAGATTTTACTGCTGATATTGGTTGGTATTGTTTCGGTCGATTTGGAGCGAGACATTTTATATATAAGCATGGAGAGCGGTTTGGTATCACCCCTAATACTATTGAAAAAATAGAGCATCGTTTTAATAAGTATCACGAAAAGATTTTGATTATCAACAAGCTCACTATGGGGTTTGGTTTTGCTTTGGTGACACTTGTCGTGGCTGGTATATTACATGTACCGTTTAAAAAGTATGTCACATTAAACTTGCTTGGTGGGTTTGTCTGGACAGCAATGTTGCTTGCACTAGGGTATTTCTTTGGTAATGTCTATGCCATGATTACTGGTCCAGAAAAGATTTTGTTTGCAACCGCATCACTGATAGGAATTATTGTGGTGCTTAACTTGGCGAATAAATATCTTGTTAAAATAAATATATGAATAAAAACTCTAATGGGATGATCAGTATAATAATTCCGACATTAAATGAAGAGAAAATTTTGGAGAAGACACTTGTATCACTGAGAGAGTATACGGGTGAATATGAAATTATTGTTTCTGATGGAAGAAGTAAAGATAGAACTATTGAGATTGCAAAACAATATGCCGACAAGGTGGTGGTCTACGAGGGGATTGCTCGTCAGACTATAGGTATGGGCAGGAATTTGGGAGTGAGGGAGGCGCGGGGTGATATCTTGTTGTTTCTTGATTCTGATATGTACATACCAGATCCAAATGTTTTTTTTCCGCATGCACTATCTTTTTTTAACATGAACCCACATCTTGTTGGTTTGACTGGATATCTAAAAGTCTTTCCAGAGATGGCAAATATGGCTGACAAAGTGGTATTTTGGTCTCTCAACAGACTGATTTATACGTACAATAATATTCTCCATCACGGAGCTTCCTCCGGAGAGTTTCAGATGATTCGAACAGAGGTTTTTAAAAAAATTGGTGGATTCAATGAAGCGCTTGTTGGTGGTGAAGATTTTGATATGTTTGCACGTTTATCCAAAGTAGGTTTAACTCAAAGCGTTCCTTCACTTACTATTTTTCATACATCGCGACGTGCGCATAAAATCGGCTGGCCACGGTTGTTGTGGAGTTGGATTTTAAATTGGTTTCATGCCACATTTTTAAACAAATCATACAGTACGGTTTGGGAGGAAATACGTTGAAATCTATTTGAAGGTTCTATAATTAATATTACACACCTACATGAAAATTAGTCTTGTCATCCCTGCATATAATGAGGAGAAATATATCGGAATGTGTTTAGAGAGCATTCAGGCATATGGACAAGGACTTTTTGAAGTGATTGTCATAAACAATGCCAGTACTGATAAGACAGTAGAAATTGCTCAGAGCTTTTCTTTTGTACGGGTAGTCGATGAAGTACGTAAGGGACTGCAATATGCTCGTGGGAGAGGGTTGACTGAAGCGCAAGGTGACCTCGTTGCTTTTATTGATGCAGATACATGTATACCAAAGAACTGGACAGAAAAAATCAAAAATAAATTTACAAACAATCCACGTATAGTTTCTTTGAGTGGTCCGTACATATACCACGATGTTTCTTTTCTGAGTAAGGTATGTATTTGGATGTATTTTGTAGTATTGGTCATGCCAGTATATTTTATTATTGGATACGCCGCTATTGGCGGCAATTTGGTCGTACGAAAAGAGGCTGTCCAGTCAATTGGAGGGTTTGATGAGACGATTGCTTTTTATGGTGATGATACCGATATTGCACGACGATTGTCTAAGATTGGTAAGGTGATGTTTTCTCTGGATTTTTATATGTATTCTTCAGCACGACGACTCAAAGGGGAAGGCGTTTTTGCTACCGGACTTCGGTATGCAATCAATTTTTTCTCTATTGTTTTTCGGGGTACTCCATATAATCATGAACATAGCGATATACGGTAGTGTGTTGTATACTAGTGGAGAATGATCGCATGAGAGTTGTATCTATAAGACTTTAATGGTACTAGTGTATTGTTGCATATAAACTTTTTAATTATTAACGGCTCTCCTTAAAACTCTAACGGGATGAAATCTCTCAAGGAAACATACAAACTTCACTTTAAACACGGATATTTTGTCTGGTCACTGGTCGTATCTTTTGCATTACTTGTTGTCTCATTGTTTGTCAGTTTTTATGCCGGGGTATATGCCACCCGAGTGGCCAGCCAGCCAGTGACTGATATTATTCTTAGTAATATTCGTGTGTTTGATGTTGATGGTATTTTTATCTATGGTCCCTGGGTCTTGTGGATTTTTGTGGCTACCATTGTCATCACTAGGCCGTATCGTATTCCGTTTATTGTGAAGAGTATTGCTTTGTTTGTCCTCATTCGTTCAGTCTTTATTACATTGACCCATATCGGACCATTTCCAAATGCGGATATTGTGACCAATACAAAACTGATTAGTGATTTTACTTCTGGTGGCGATCTTTTTTTCTCTGCGCATACCGGTCTACCGTTTTTAATGGCGTTGGTGTTTTGGAATCACAAATTTTTCCGCTATTTGTTTATTGCTACTTCTGTTTTCTTCGGTATCGTTGTTCTTTTGGGACATCTCCACTATTCTATTGATGTTCTTGCCGCCTTCTTTATCACCTACAGTATTTATCACATATCAGAAGTGTTTTTCAAGAAAGAATATGATATGTTTGAGACTGGTATACCCAAGAATGGGTAACTGTATCTAATCTCCATATGAGACGTCATCTATGATATTGTGGGTGCATAACGTATTTTATGACCCTAATTCCCTAATTCTTGTATTCCTTAATTCTTAATTCTTTTCAAAATGTTTGATCAATCATCATCACGTGAAATTTTGGAAGCAGTAGCAGGAAAATTAACCGAAAATGGTATGCATACTATTGTGGTACCGACCGGAGCAGATGCTCGGGCCCGTATATTACAAATGGTGGATCCCTTAAGTGAAGTGATGCTTATGACGTCAATAACCCTTGAGACTATGGGTTTACCACAAGTAATGAAAGATGGAGGATACACCATGATTAGGGATATTTTTACAAATGAAAATGTTTCGATTAAACACAAACGAGAACTTGGAGCAGCTCCAGATGTGTCTATTGCAAGTGCCCATGCAGTGACCAAAGCCGGCGAGATCATTATTGTCTCAGGTACGGGTAGTCAGATGCCTGCAGTGGCGTATGGAGCGGGTAAGGCCATCTTGGTCATCGGTGCGCAAAAAATTGTGGAAAATATTGAAGAGGGTATGAAGCGAGTGTACGAATATGTCCTACCACTGGAATCTATTCGAGCCAATAAAGCATACAATAAAACAACTGGAAGTTCGGTGAATAAAATTTTGATGATCAAAAAAGAAGCACAAGCTGGTCGGATTGAGGTGATTTTGGTAGAAGAGAAACTGGGGTTTTAATATAATTTAATATTTTATATATGGATTCACTTCTTAAATCAGATATATTTTTCTTTATTACATCTGTGTGTGTTGTTGTCGTATCTTCTCTCCTTGCCTACGCATTAGTGTATATTGTGGGAATTTTGAGAGATGTGAAGAGATTATCAACTAGGATTGATAAGGAAAGCGAAAGAATTATTGAAGGTATCAATACCATTCAAGGTTCTGTAACGGATAGGCTTATGAGAACGTCTTTGTTTAGAGGGTTGTTTGGGGTGAAAAAAAAGACAGTACATAAAAAGAAAGATAAGAGTGTATAATGTTCTTACATCATTAGTAATTAAGATTAAAACAATGGCTCAAAAAAAAGAAACAAGTAATGTGGCTGGAGTGGTTATGGGAATTGGAGCATTGGCAGCACTATCTGCCGGAGCATACTTTTTATACGGTACAAAAGAGGGTGCAAAAAAGAGGGTGAAGGTTAAAGGGTGGATGCTCAAAGCAAAAGGTGAAGTTATGGAAAAAATGGAATCACTCAAAGAAATGAACGAAGATGCGTATAATGAAGTGGTCAATACAGTGATGAAAAAATATACAGGTCTAAAAAATGTAGATCCAAAGGAAGTTGATGCACTTTTTGCAGATATTAAAAAACATTGGAAGAATATCCAGAAGCATGTAAACGAGGCAAAAAAGGTGAAAATGCCTGCGAAGAAGATGGTGAAGAAAGCAGCTAAGTAAAAAGAATTAAGAATTAAGAATTACGATGTACAAAAAATCTGCCGAAAGGCAGTTTTTGGTTCCCATTCGTAATTCTTAATTCGTTATTCGATTCTCTCACTTCGTATCTTGAAGTGAGAGACTGTAGTGGCAGCCAAGTACCATTATTATCCCGAGAACAATAAAGATATTGTGGTAAGACAAAAAAGTTAGTGACAGTGTGGCAACAATGGGAGCAATGATATATGACGCAGGGTTGGACATACGATAAAAGCTGATAGTGTCAGTGTCATTTTTGTTCACTCTCTTAAAGAAGTAACTGTCAGTCATGGCTTCAACAAGAGCAGCACCAATACGAGTCATAAAGAGCACACCTGCCCAAAGGAAAAAGTTGTTGCCAGTAATAAAAGGAATACACAATGTGAATATACCAATAATCACAAAACCAATTGTCATCATTTCTTTCTCTCCCCATTTTTTGTCAGCCAGAAAGCCAGCGGGGATCTCTACAAAGATAAATGGTAATAGCATGATGGTAAAGATGAGACCAATCTCAGCCCAGCTCATGCCGATGTATTGGGACAAATAGATAGGCATATAGACCACCATATAGGCATAAAATATTTGTAAAAAGAGGTGAGCATTACTCACATTATAGATATCAGTGTTTTTCAAGTATGTTTTGATAATACCGCGAATATTGATGTGACTCGGTACACCATCAGTAAAGTGTGAGAAATATTTTTTGACCAAAAAGTAGAGGGGGACAAGGAAGATGAGGGAGAGTAAATATATTTTGTAATAGTCACCGTCAGTTAAGACCCACGCAACTAACAGTGTGGCCAGGATGATGGTGATATTACCAAGAGTCAGGTAGAGGGTACGTATTTCACCTGTTTTTGATTCGTCCTCAGTAGTGTCCTCGAGCAGGAGATCAAAACAAAAATAGAGGGTGGGGATACTGATGAGATAGGCAATAAAGTACAGGCCAATGAGCGTATGCGACACAGAAAAAGATAGGCCCACCGTGGCGACAATTTCAGTGATAATGAGATAGCGGATGAGACGATAGTTACCGATAGCTTCGAGAATTTTAGAAATATTAATGAGGATGATAAGGGTAAAAACAGAACCAATGATATAAAGGACAGAAACCTGTTGCGGGGAGAAAAATTTAGAAAGAAAAGAAGAGTTGATATAAATGAGGAGATAGTAGTGAAAAGAAAGGAGAATGTCAGCGGTGTAAACTCTTCCAATGGCAGTGTTGCCCTTGATTTTTTCAATAATTTTGGAAAAGAAGAGATCCATACAAATATTTTAGCACACTTTTTTCTCCGTCATTTCCGTGTAGACGGGGATCTAGTGTTTTCTAAAGAAAAAAGCCCACCGGTTTTGAAGCCGGTGGGCCGAATTTTTTACTGATCCCTCACTGTATTATCTGTGAGAGATTTTCGGGAGAACTATTGATGATGCGTAAAGCGGATGGTATTCACGCCGTCCGCTCCGCGTTCATAGTGATGGACGTCCATCCCTTGATAGCGAAGCATATTGGCATTTCCTTCTCCGGCTTTGGCAAAAGAGAGAAAACTTCTCTTACCTGTCGGGGCCGTCGGACCGTCTGTGCTTGCGGCTGCAGTAGTCGCAGGCTTCTCGGCAGGTGCTTCTTGCGGAGCAGTTCCTGTCGGACGAGTATAAGATGTTGGTGTCGAAGGTATCGGAGGTATCGGTTCATGTGAGGGAGGGTTTCTCCATCCACTGAACAATTTATCCAAACCAATAAGTAGTGCTATCAGAGCGGCACACGCCAGTAGTATCCCAAGTATAGCAAGGAACAACCACCAGAGTGGTTCCAGAATGTTTCCGATAGTACCCCAAATCCCTTTTGCAGCAGATTTGAGTCCATCAGTCATTTTGTCCCACCAAGTGGGTATTTTTCCGCCACCGTTTTGGTGTGATCCAGAGGAACTCCCTGTATTTACCACCGGTGTCGGAGGCGTGACGACGGGAGTCGGCACAATTTCCACCAAACGGTTACCACAGTCCGCTTTGTAGCGGATTTTTTCAAGCTCGTCTTTGTAGACGAGCGTGTTAGAGGGCAATTTCTCCAGGACGAACCGTCCGAGCTTGTCTCGGAGATTGCGGTAGTGGTTTTCCACCACCACTTCCTTTTCAGTATAGCTCGCATGCAAATGCATGAGAGCCATCTGTCGGGGAGTCACTGGACCCGTTAAAATCGGGTAGTGCTCCATGTCAGTCCCTTCGGGAACAGCGAACTGTCCCTTCTGGGCGAAGGCACTGGCGCAAAGCACCAGTGCGAAAGCGAGCATGCGTGCATTTTTCATGTATTTCTCCGTTTCAAACAGCAATTTTACTGATGTAAGCATCTACCGTCCCCAGGGATAGTACCAATACTGACATAAGTAACCTAAGAAAATTATAGCACATTTTATATATAAAAGTCAAGTAAAATTGAGATGCAAAATAAGAGCAGGAGTACCTCTCATATTTTTTCTTCGTTCGGACGATATGAATGAAGTATCATTCATCCGACCCTCGCTAGCAAAAATACCCTTAAAGATAAGGGTATTTTTGACGTTTTTAGGGGGTGAGGGTGGATTCCAGATATGTCCCGAGTACGGGCGTTCTGGAATGACGGGGAGAGAGAGTAAATTTTCCCCGAACCCAGACACCAGAACGAGGATTGTTTTTCAAAAAGCCTTGCGGAAGAAATTAGAAAACATATGCGAGTTTTAAGAGAGCTGGAGAGTCCCGGAAGCGAAGCGTTTATCGACAGCTCCGTAAACGAGCATAGTGTTTTCTTGATTTCTGAGCAGAGAAATCCGCCAGAAGGCGGATATTCGTGCTGTTTTGGAAAACAATCCGAGTGATTCTAAACCCCGAGAATAACTGGAATCACAATCGGTTTCTTGGCCGTCTTTTGGAACAAGAATCGTGCGAGGTTGTCTGCTACATTTGATTTAACATAATCAAAGTTGATGGGATTCATTCCTCGTGTACTGTCTTCTACTGTTTTCTTGATGATGGCTCGCGCATGATTTAACAAGTCTTGGGATTCACGCAAGTACACAAAGCCTCGAGAGATGATATCAGGAGATTTTTTCAGCATACCTGTTTTGACATTGACGTTAGCCACGATGACGACGAAGCCGTCTTGTGCGAGCATTTTACGATCACGTATGACAAGTTCCTGGACATCACCGACAGAGAAGCCGTCCACCATGACACGGTCACCAGGGGCTGACTGTGGGAGGCGTACAAATTTCTTACCTTCATCTTGGATTTCAATAATGGTTCCGTTGTCGGGCACGATAATATGATCAGCAGCCATACCGAGACCTTTTGCCAACTCTTCGTGAACACGGAGCATGTAGTGACTACCGTGCATTGGCATGAAAAACTTTGGATGGATTTTCTTGTGGAGCCATTCAAGCTCAGCTCGGTTACCGTGACCGGTGGAGTGGATGTAGACGTCACTGGTTCGATAGTGGATGATCTTGGCACCCTGGCGAGCAAGGTTGTCTTTCAATTGTTGTACTGCACGTTCGTTACCAGGAATGATTGATGATGACAAGAGAACTGTATCACGTGAAGTAATACGAAATGTCTTGTGTGTTTTATTGGACATACGCATGAGTGCAGCAAATTCGTCACCCTGTGCACCAGTAGCAAGGACGATAACTTTGTCTGGTGGATATTGTTCCATGTCTGCAGAGTCAATCAGCGTTTCTTTTTTAACATTCAACATGCCGTTGACTCGAACAATCTCAATATTGTTTTTCATACTGCGACCTTCGAGAGCTACTTTCTTGCCATATTTTTCTGCGATTTCGATGATCTTGATAATACGTTCAAGCTGTGACGCAAAGGTACCAATGATCAGGCGGCCAGTGGTGTGTTTGATAATCTCTTCGAGGTTTTTATGCACCACACGTTCAGGTGTAGACCAGCCAGGGTTGTCGACATTGGTCGAGTCCATCATGAGGAAGAGGACATTTTCATTATCAAAACGACCAAATTCTTTTTGTTCTTTTTCTGTCGGCACACCATCTTCATGGTCGAGCTTGATGTCACCAGGAGTGACCAGGACGCCGTATGGAGTTTCAATAATGATACCCATGGCATCTGGTACTGTGTGAGTCACACCAAAGAAACGAACTTTGAGATTACCCATGGTGATCTTGTCTTCTTTTTCGACAATACGAATATCAAGAGCGGGTAGGTGAGGAAATTCATCCTGTCTTTTTTTAATGAGGACAGAAGTCAATGCACGAGTGTAGATTGGTGGGTTGCCAATACGATCCATGATGTAGGGGATACCACCGATGTGATCGAGGTGACCGTGAGTAATGATCACACCACGGATTTTGTCTTTCCGGTCTTCAAGGTATTTTGTGTTTGGCAAAATATAGTCGATACCAGGAGTGTCGCCATCTTGGAAAGAGAATCCTGCATCAATGACGAGGATGTCACCTTTGTATTCAATGACAGTCATGTTTTTTCCGATCTCTTCAACTCCACCAAGTGGAATGATACGGATGTTGTCTCCGGCAGGAGGAATGACGTCTATAGGCTTGCGTGGGCGCATGGTGGGTGCTCGTCTGCCAAAAGAGGCCCGCGGTGAACGAGGTGCTCCAGTGCCACGAGCAGAAGCAGGTCCAGTAGTATTCGTGTTACTACGATTAAATTCTCGTGAAGGACGTGATGGTGCTCCGGTTTCTGTTTTCTGTATTGCTTTGTCGATTTGTTTGTCTTCCATAATATTTTATTAATGCTTTTTATAATTTGTAATAATTTTTTGTTAACCACGAACTTTCACAATCTGGATGCAGTGTTAGGCGAAAAGTGAAAAAGAATGCGAACCATACTCTGTTGTATGGTGAGCATTGTTTTTTACTTTTCAACAACGCAATGCGTCAGATGTGGAAGTTCTATTATTGAAACACTCTCCACACATTTGTGGTTTCGATA
The DNA here is from genome assembly GCA_903870365.1 of uncultured bacterium. Taxonomy (GTDB): domain Bacteria; phylum Patescibacteriota; class Minisyncoccia; order Phycocordibacterales; family DATDWN01; genus CAIQCQ01. The sequence continues at coordinate 25,532 of CAIQCQ010000027.1, forward strand.
TACCAGGTGTTAATGCCTGCAAACCGATCACTCGCTACAGTCAGCTGTCCCAGTGATATGTTATGTATATTGTTTGGTACAACATAGATAAGGTCTGGTGCGTAGAGAAAGATAGCGGGTGAATCAGCAGAAATTTCTTTTTCAAAACTTTGCTGTAATGTCGCAATAGTTTGAGGGTCGTTTGTTGTGCGGAGATTTTCGAGTATTTTGTCTGCTTTGATGTTGGCGTACAATGCAATGTTTAGTCCTGGATCATTTCTTTGTGAAGAATGCCAGAATGGGTAGAGGTCTTTGCCGGGAGTAATGATTTCTCCAAATAAGAGTGCGTCATATTTTCGTGGACGGATGATATTTTGATTGAGGTCTCCGATTTCAAATATCTTAACGTCTACTTGTGCTCCAAGTTTTGTCCATGTATTCTGCATTGCCTCCGCGAGGGCCTTGAGTTCTGGCGCATCTGATGTGGAGAGCGAGAAGGCGAGGGTAGCGGTCGGTTTTTTGGTTTTCTTATCTATCTTTTGGTATATGCCATTTGCGTTTTTGGCCCAGCCTGCTTTTTCGAGTGTCGCTTGGGCTTGAGCGATGCGAGTGTCTTCTGAGAGAGTGCCTGTCGTGTCTATATTAGTAGGGAGCGGACCATCGAGCGGAACCCCGTAACCTCCCAACACTTGCTTGATCAGGGTTGGTTTGTCCAAGGCTTGTTCGAGAGCTTGTCGTACCTCGGTGTTGACCAGAACTGGTGCACTACTTTGATTCCAAAAGACACCAAAGACACGAGAGAGTGTGGGTGTCAGTACTGCGTCACTACTTTTTTTCAATAGGGGTATGTTACTTGGAGTGATGCTGTTGATGTCACTTACGTCACCTTTGTTGTATGCATTAATCAGATCATTTTCATTTGAATAAAATTTCATGGTGATATGAGTGATGTATGGTTCACCACTGACATAGTTTGGGTTGGCGGTCAGATCATATTCTGTAGGGAGGCCAGAACTGTCGGTCACCACTTTACTCACTTTGTATGGACCAGAACCAGTTGGGCGAGTGTTGAGTGTGCTAAATGGAAAACTATCATCACTGACATCTTTCCAGATATGTTTGGGCAAAATACCAAGAGTCATGTTGTATATAAATGGAGCGTATTGTTGTTTGAGAGTAAAAGAAATTGTGGTGTTGTCTACTTTTGTGACACGGACACCATCCCAAATACTTTCTTTGGGACTTTTCAAACCAGCATCCTGAGCACGCTGAATAGTAAAGAGAATGTCGTCTGGAGTAATTGGTGTACCATCTTGGAACACGATTTTGTTTTTCAATATAAATGTATATGTTAGGCCGTCTGGTGACAGGGTGTATGACTGTGCCAAATCTGGCGCAAGCTTGCCTGCAGAGTTTTGTTTGAGTAATCCAGAGTAGACAAGAGTAGTCAGGTCACGGTCTGCATCAGACATTGCAAGAAGTGGGTTTACAAAACGTGGTGAACCAATCACGCCTTCGGTAATAGTACCACCATGGGTCGGAGTCTCTACCATATAGAGTGTATTGACCTGCCACAAAAGTGCGAGGCCTGATATGGTAAAAACAGTAACGAGGAAATAAAAAATAACCCGCTCACCAATAGAGAATGTCTTGATAATATGTTTTACTTTGTTTGAGCTTGAAAGCGTCCAACTTTTTGAGAAGAGCTCTTTGAGTTTTTCCATCGTAATGAGTGTGTCGTTATATGACTATATATGTATATACGAATCTCCGAATTAGAAACCTGCGAATACCTACGAATAAGATGAAAACTATCTTTTATTTGTAGATATTTGTAGATTAGTAAAATTTGTAGATTAGTATAGATACGAGCGTATCTAGTTAAGGTTAAATCAAAAGTAAGATAAATGATGTCACAGCAAAAAGCACCGCGATTATGATAGTGGCAATAAAGAGTACCTTTTCTGGGCCTCGTTTTGTGTGGTGGACGGATGAGAAGCTGTCGCCTCCAAATGCTCCGCCTAACCCTGCCTCTGATCTCTGTAGTAAAACGCCTCCGATGAGGAGTACGCACAGAGCGATTTGTACATACGGTATGATGCTAGCCATTGGGTTCATACTACCAGATTGAGTAACATTGAGCAAGTATGAGGTAATGCATCAATCCTGTTTTTCTTATGGATTTGCTCAAATTTCTAATTTTTAATTTCTAATTTGCACATCAGCAATACCTGATGTGCAAGTGTTCCCTTATAAGCGAACTCGAACAAAAATCCTCAAAGGAACTTTATTCATTTAGGGGGATTGGTAGGATAAAGATCCTCCGAGTGTACTTATATTACATCTAGTTTTTAAATCAAGGTAAGTATGTTTTTTGTCATTCTGGGCTCGAGCCTTCAATTCACTTATCTATTTCAATATCTATTTCAAACATAAAGCCCGCCGGAAACCTGCGGGGTGCAGTGAAAACGATTAGTCAGTGATGATGTCCAGCCAAGCGTCCGCCTTGGTTGGACTGAGTCCCTCGATGGGGGTGTTTCGTTTGGTAAACCTAACCCCTTTACTTGGGTACATTCTTTTGAATGTCTTTTTGTTGGGATTTTTATTCTGGCAAACAAGCTTCCAACGGGGTCTGTCTGGACCCCCAAGCATGATTAGTTTTACTTCAAAGAAAGTACGATGGTCTGTAAATTCTTTGAAGAACCATTGTTCTTTTACGTACGAATCAGCTTCTTCTTGAGCCAGTTTGATCTTTTTTTCTATGATACTGGACCAGAAGTTTTTCTTAAAGATTATCCACCAGACCCAATAGGCCAATATAAGAAAAAAGAATCCTTCGACAATGAGTGTTTTTTCGTCCATGTTCAAGATCTCCTACAAAAAACATATCACATATTATATATAGAAGTCAACCCAGTACCACTTTTATCCGTATAGATTATTCACGGTAGGGTATATATCCAAAGTGTATCTTATATACTGACATAGTTAGGTACTAAAAGTGTTGCTGGGTCAAGTGGTCATACAGAGAAAAATACATATAATATGAGCCAATTACTAAAGAGAAATTTCCAATTTACAATTTCGAATTTTGAAACAATTTCTAAATTCTTTAATGAATTACTTTTTTCAAAATTAATCCATTCAAACATTGTTTCGAAATTAGAAATTCAAAATTAACAAAAAAACTATGGCTAAAAAAACAAAAAAGGTACATAAGTCAAAAGTTCGTAAAGTCGTAAAGTCCGTAAAGTCGAATAAGGTCCCTGTCCTGCCCCTCGGTAATCGCGCACTCATTCGACCCTTTACCAAAGACGAACTGGAAAAGAAAAATTCATTTGGCATTATTTTGCCAGGTGCAGACACTAAGGAAAAAGCTGAACAGGGTGTTGTCCTGGCTGTTGGTGAAGGCGCATATCAGAATGGAATATGTATAACACCAACCGTCCATATCGGTGATGTCGTGGCTTTTTCAAAGTATGGATATGATGATATTACGGTGGATGGGGAGGAACTGTATTTAATTAAGGAAGAAAATATATTGGCAATTATTAATAAATAAACTGAAGTTAGAGACATGAGATAAGAGATAAGAGATAAGAAAAGAATATAATAATCCTATTTTTTAATCATATCTCAAATCTCTTATCTCATAACTCTACAAAACTATGTCAAAACAACTACAATTTGGAGATGAAGCTCGCAAGTCTCTCAAGCGAGGTGTCGATACTGTCTGTGATGCGGTGAAGATTACTATTGGTCCAAAAGGTCGCAACGTTGTCCTTGACCGCGGCTATGGTGCACCAACCATTACCAATGATGGCGTCTCTATCGCTAAAGAAATCACACTGAAAGATAAGTTTGAAAATATGGGTGCGGAGATTATTAAAGAAGTGGCAACCAAGACCAATGACACTGCCGGTGATGGGACGACCACGTCGGTGGTGTTGGCCCAAGCAATCATTCATGAAGGCATGAAGCATACCAACATGGGACTTGGTGTCATGGGTATTCGTGCGGGTATGGAGCAGGCTACTACCGACGTTGTCAGTGCGTTAAAGGATATTTCAAAACCAATTAAAACCAAAGATGAGATTCGTCAGGTGGCACAAGTTTCCGCAGAGTCTGAGGAGATTGGAAAAATTATTGCTGAGACTATCGAAAAGGTTGGCAAGGACGGCGTGGTGACTGTCGAAGAGTCACCGTCCTTTGGTGTCGAGTCTGAAGTGGTAGAAGGTTTGGAATTTGATAAGGGGTATGTCAGTGCATATATGGTGACAAATACTGACAGGATGGAAGCTGAATATAAAGATGCGCCGATTTTGATTACTGATAAAAAAATCTCAACAGTTAAAGATATTTTACCATTATTGGAAAAAATAGCAGCAACTGGCAAAAAGGAACTGGTTGTCATTGCGGATGATGTCGACGGTGAAGCGTTGACCACGTTTGTTATTAACAAACTTCGTGGAGGGTTTAATATCTTGGCGGTCAAAGCCCCTGGCTATGGTGATCGCAAAAAAGAAATGCTGGCAGATATTGCTGTTATTACTGGTGGAACAATGGTCTCTGAAGATACTGGGATGAAACTGGAAACTGTGGAGCTCGGAGACCTTGGTCGAGCTAGTCGATTTGTGGCAACCAAGGACAGTACTATTATTGTTGGGGGCAAAGGGAATAAAACTGATATTGCTGAACGAGTGGCTCAGATCAAAGCTCAACGGAAAGAAACAAAAGCAAAATATGAGTGGGAGAAATTTGATGAGCGTATTGCCAAGTTGACTGGCGGTGTAGCAGTGATCAAAGTCGGTGCAGCCACAGAAACAGAAATGAAATATTTGAAATTAAAAATCGAGGACGCGGTCAATGCGACGAAAGCAGCGATTGATGAAGGGATTGTTATTGGTGGTGGTAGCGCATTAGTCAGAGCGGCACAAAAAGCTCAGGAAAAGTTTGTAAAGATGGAGGAAAAGAAAAAGAGTGATCAAGAATTTATTGTTGGGTACAATATTATATTGAAAGCTTGTGAAATGCCGTTGCGACAAATTGCGGTGAACTGTGGTAAGGGTGATGGATCTATTGTGGTAGAGGCAGTCAAGAGTGCAAAAGGAAATGCGGGCTATGATGCACTAAAAGATATGATGGTGGCGGATATGTTTGTGGCGGGGATTATTGATCCAGTGAAGGTTGCTCGGACTGGTTTACAAAATGCGTCGAGTGCTTCAGCTATTTTATTAACGACTGAAGTGGCGATCACCGAGGAACCCAAGGAAGATAAGGGAGCAGAAGCGAACACATACGCATAAGCTATTTCTTACATGAAAGGTGAGTGGAGACAGGAGATTGGACATTAGCATCTGGATGTTTGAGTCTGGAAGTTAGAGAAAACATCAAGAGAAATTTTGGTATTTTTGTCTGTATGGTGGTGTGGTATACTTTAAGTAATACTAATAATATTCAAAAATATGGAAGGTGAAAAAAATTTTTTAGATAAAATTGATGAAATAAGGATGCAGGATCCTCTAGAAGCAAGAAAAGAAGTACTTAAGGAACAGGTCGCTAGTGTTTTTGGTGAGTATGAAGATTTTATTCGTGGGGCTTTAGTAAAAGCAAAAGAATGGGATTTGGAACATCAGGAAAGAGGTGATGTTGACTGGTATGATACTTTAATACGGGGTGGATCTCTTAGAGAAAATGTACCTTTTATTGCCAAAAGTCTGGTTAAGGCACAAGAATATGATAGAGAAAAAAAATTAATAACATCCGAGGCGGGTGGTACGTATGTGAGTTTATTGAACCTATGTCATGATTATGATTTGCACGTTATTAAAATCAAATAAAAATTATGGAAACACAAAAAAACTTTTTACAACGAAATTTGGGCTGGATTATCCCTGTCGGTGTTGTAGTCATTATTGCTTTGTGGTCAGTGGCCGGATACAACTCGTTTGTTCGCAGTAACACTGCTATCGATGGTCAGTGGGCTCAGGTGGAAACACAGTATCAGCGACGTTTTGATTTGATCCCAAATGTGGTCAATGCAGTCAAAGGTTATGACACACACGAACAGGCTATCTACGACAGCATTACTCTCGCGCGAACACAGTATGCCGGAGCGACTACTCCAGATGCCAAGGCCGCGGCTGCTACCCAGGTAGAAGCAGGTCTTGGGCGATTGCTTGTCGTGGCGGAAAGTAACCCACAGTTGCAGTCTGCACCACTCTTTCAGAGTCTGACCGTAGAACTTGAAGGTACAGAAAATCGCATTTCAGTAGAACGCATGAAATACAATACACTTGTCCAGTCCTACAATACTGGTGTGCAGACATTCCCAAGTTCTGTCCTCGCAGGTATGTTTGGTTTCCATGCACGAACATACTTTAATGCTCCGGAGGCAGCCCAGAGTGCACCAACCGTTAATTTTGCTAACTAAACTTCCAAATTTAAGCGATCTCACTTAAGTTGTGAAAGTTTTAACATACGCAGAATATGAAAAAAGTTTTAATTACTTTATTATTGTTTGTTCCTGTTATTGCTGGAGCATTTACCATACCTCCTAAACCAACTAACTTTGTCTCTGACTATGCTGGGATGTTGACTGCTGATCAAGTAACCACATTAAACAACAAGCTGTCTCAATTTGAGCAACAAACGACAGATGAGATTGCTGTGGTAACCGTGCCATCGCTCGATGGTGAACCGATAGAAAATCTGGCTCAAGAAATATTTACTCAGTGGGGGATTGGTAAAAAAGATACAAACAACGGTGTACTGCTGCTCATTTCTTTGGCTGATCACAAGACACGGATACAGACTGGCTATGGCGTAGAGGGTGACCTGACAGATATTGCCACCTCATATATACAGAGTGATGTTATGACACCCGCTTTTCGTGCGGGGGACTACAATGGTGGTATCAATGGTGCAGTGGATAAAATGATCACGGCGTTGGGCGGGGCCACTATTGTGCCGAGTGACTACCAACAAACAAGTTCTCAGAACGATGGTGCTAACTGGGGGTATATATTTATCATTGGATTTGTCGCCTTGCAATGGCTCGGAGCTGTTCTCGGTAAATCAAAATCATGGTGGGCAGGAGGAGTTATTGGGGCAGTGTTAGGTGGTATTGTATGGTTTTTTAATTTTTTTACACTCTCTACCACTGTCTATGCTGTTATTTTTGTAGGACTTATTTGTTTTGGATTGTTATTTGATTTTCTTGTTTCTCGAGCATATACACAAAAAACAACGACAGGTAATTTCCCGTGGTGGTGGATCTTTTTTGGTGGTGGACGTGGTGGAGGGTTTGGAGGATCGGGTGGCGGAGGTGGCTTTGGGGGATTTGGTGGTGGGGGTTCCGGTGGTGGTGGATCCAGTGGTGGATGGTAATTGCATACCGTAATTTGAGAATGATATACTATTAGCATGAAAAAAACTCCTTCAAAATTACCTAAAAAAGTAACCCTTGAAAATCTTGCTCGAATGGTAGCAAACGGTTTTGCTGATGTTCGATCTGAAATGAATGAACGGTTTAATCAAGTCGATAAGAAATTTACGGCAGTCGATAAACGTTTTGATAATATTGATGAGCGAATAGATGGTATAGAGGAGCGTCTCATCAGAATGGAACATAATCATGGTGCCCGTATTGAGATCTTGGAGGATAAATTAGCAAGACGATAAACTATATCCATGGACATCAAAGACAAAGAACTACATCGTATTGTCACTACGACACTTGTATATAAACCTGATCGCACGTATCTCATTACCAAACGTGCACCACATAAAAAATCTCATCCAAATAAATGGACGATTCCTGGAGGTGGTTTGACTGTTGACGACTATATCAATACACCACACAGTGAACATGGAGAAAACTTGTGGTACAACGTCATCGAAAAATCTTTGAAAAGAGAAATACAAGAAGAAGTTGGATTGGATGTGGGTAAGCCAGAACTTATTGTTGACATGGCTTTCTTGCGGCCAGATGCTATTCCTGTTATCTGTTTTAGTTATTTTACTCCGTATATTTCTGGCGAAGTGAATATTAATCTTGATCCCGAAGGCGATACGGTGGACTTTACATGGGTAACACTCGAACAAGCCAAAGACTACGATTTGATTCCTGGTATTTGGGACGAAATCCGTCAGGTAGATGAGATATTGAAGACACGTGAGATGTAGTTGAATAAAATACAGTTTGGAGTATCCTATTGGCAGGAGTGACTATGAAAAAACAAGAAATACCAGTTGTTCTTGCGACTTTGGTTTTTCCTGTACGTGGCATAGAGGTTATGCTTGCAGAAAAAGTACAGAAGATTGGGGCGGGATGTCTCAATGGGTGGGGTGGTAAGGTAAAGACTGGTGAAAGTCTTCGGGCATGTGCAGCCAGAGAATTTTTTGAAGAAAGCTGTGCAAAAATTAATGAAAAAGATCTCGTCAAAGTGGGTATTGTTCATTTTACAAACCACAACACTGATAGATCAGTTTTTATCTGTGTTGTGCATGTATATACCATCACCAGATGGACGGGTGAAATTGTTTCAACCAGAGAGATGAAGTCTCCCGCTTGGTACAGGCGACGTTTTGTGGCGAGAGAGAAGTTAATGCTTGCTGATCGATATTGGCTATCCAAAATGTTGTCTGGAAAAAAGGGAATTGTGTGGGCAGAGTATGGTCCGCACCAGCAGACGCTTATTGGTGATGTCTGTTTTGAACCAGTTGATTCGTTTGAAGAGGAGTGATGATGTCGTCGCTCCTCTTTTTGTATGGTATAAATGTAAGTGTTGGAATCGTCGCATAGTGGTCTAGTGCACCACCTTGGAAAGGTGGCAAGGGGGAAACTCCTTCGAGAGTTCAAATCTCTCCGATTCCGCAATCAGCCAAGAAAAATGAGAAGCATTTTTCTTGTTGCTGTTGGGAGAAGACGGAGAGATTTGAAAGACGGAGCGGATACTAACTCACCAGAGTTAGTCGCGAGTCCGGGTAGGGAAAATTTTTGAGCGGCGGCGAAAAAATTATTCCTGACCAAATCTCTCCGATTCCGCAGTTTTGAAACGTAGTAAGAAATTGCGGAGGATAAGCAAAGCTTTGTGGGGATGTTTAAACAGATTTTTTCTATACTAATACATCATTCATTTTCTTGACTATTCTCACCACAGTTTTCCATGTTCGTGTTGTTACATCCTTATTGAATTTTTTATCAATCGTACTCATAACCTTGGATGTATGTGGGTGTGAGAGATCGAGGGTATTGAAAATTTCCCCAGGTTTTTTCTTGAGGAATGAAACTATTAAATATGATGTTTGACCGTGTTCCATCGTTCCGAATGGATTTTTTTGTATGAGAGCCTCAAGTTCTTTTTTACTCCGTATGTATACAGGACTCTTGATCCCCAAATGTTTCATCAATGCTTTTTCTATTGTAAATTCGAGGGTAGGGATATTTTTTGAATTTGTTTCGAATATGACATTTCCACTTGAAATAACAGGGTGGACATTTGAAAAACCTAATCCTTCAAAAACACCACGCAATTTCTCGTTGCGCATATTTGGATTGGTGGGCAGTATTCCTCGAAGCAGTGCGACGTATGTGGTCATTGAATGAATAGTATAAAAAATTACATAGTAATTCAGATTAAAATTGTTTATTTTTTGGTATATACTATATCCCATGCAAGAAAAAAATCTATCAGTATACATCTTCTCATCCCTGATCATCATATCACTGGTTGGCTTTTGTCACACCGCTATTGCTGCGACGAGTGGTAAAACAGTAATCACTCCGCCACTTGAAATATCAGGGTGGATACCATATTGGCGTGAAGCCAGTGGCACAGCTGAGGCCTTGGCCCACATTGCATCGTTTACAGAAATCAGTCCATTTGGCTTTACCGTCAAACAAGATGGTACATTGTTTGATCCGATGAAAATTAATTCTGATCCATGGCCAGCGTTGATTGCTACAGCGAAGAGTCATAAAGTAAAAATCATACCGACGATTACATGGAGTGATGATGATACTATTGATGCTATTTTACGTAACCCAAAAACACGGGCAGCACATGTTGCAGCTATTGTGGCTTTGGTTAAAAGTAATAATTTTGATGGTATTGATATTGATTATGAGGGTAAAAAAGCTGAAACAGAAAAATATTTTTCACTCTTTTTGCATGACTTGTGGTACGCCATTGGAAACAAAGTCGTGAGTTGCACGATTGAAGCACGAACACCACTTGATGCACGTTTTGCTGTCATTCCAAAAGATATTCAGTATGCTAATGATTATGCAGCCATCAACAAATATTGTGACCAAGTACGGATCATGGCCTACGATCAAGGCACGGTGGATTTGAAGCTAAACAAAGCAGCCCAGGGTCCGTATGTACCAGTGGCTGACCCGCAGTGGGTAGAAAAAGTGATTAGACTAGCTGAGCAGACTATTGCAAAGAAAAAAATTGTTATTGGTGTAGCTACTTATGGCTATGTGTACAATGTCCAACCACTACAAGGTGGAGGATATCAATATGATAGAATATCTGCATTTGATCAAAATTATGCAACCGATATTGCCTCACAGTTTGGTATCACCCCACAACGTAACAGTGCAGGTGAATTGAGTTTTAGCTATACGCCAACATCTACACCAGTTGTCATGCCTGATCCAACAGTGGCGACGACCTCTACCTCACTCGACACATCAACTTTTATGCAAACATCAGTGACTAATTCAATCGGTTCTACTACGGCTCCACAAATACCAATAACACCACCATTTCGCTTGCTCTGGTGGAGTGATGCGAGTGCTATTAAGGATAAAATAGCCTTGGCAAAAAAACTTGGAGTGAGGGGTATAGTCTTGTTTAAACTTGATGGTGGCGCTGATCCTGCGGTGTGGAATGTGTTGAAATGATATGCTAGAAGGTGATCATCTGGCTGGTGGAACTGGTATGAAATATTCTGTATGTTTTGGTGTAGTATTGAGTACACCTTATGAATGATATCCCTTCTATCTTTATTATTTTTGGTATGACCGGTGACTTGACCGCACTCAAGATTATTCCTGCACTCTGGGATTTATTTCAACAGGACATGTTACCCAAGCAGCTGGTTATCATCGGTTTCTCTCGTCGTGATTTGTCTCAAGAAGACCTCCGCACCATTATTATTCGTTCACTCGAGGTTAATGGAAAAACAGATAAGGTAACTGCTGATTTTGAAACATTTTTTGATTTATTTGTCTACCACCAAGGAACCTTTGAAGATTCGCATGCGTTTGTCACACTCGCAGAGCGCATACATATACTAGAGCAGAGTTGGGGAGTATGTGCCAACAAATTGTTTTATCTGGCTGTGCCCCCATCGAGTTATGAATATATTTTTAAAAATCTGGCCGTGGCTGAGCTCAATATGCCATGTGGTGGGGAACTTGGTTGGAGTCGGATTATGATTGAAAAACCGTTTGGGGTGGATCTTGTGAGCGCTCAAAAACTCCAGGTATTACTGGCACTATATTTTAAAGAAGAACAAATATATCGCATCGATCATTATTTGTTTAAAGGATCAGTAGAAAAGAGAAAAAATATATCTGAGATTACATCGGTGCACGTACGATTTTTTGAAACAGTGGGGGTGGAAAACCGCGGTGGTTTTTATGATGCTGTCGGTGCTTTACGTGATGTAGGGCAAAATCATATGTTGAGTATGTTAACGGTCTTGGTCGGTGGTTCGCGAGCGGCAGTTTTGCAAAGTTTACGTCCATGGACCGAATCAACTCTACGTACTGACACACAGAGGGCACAATATAGTGGATATACACATATTAATGGAGTACGACCAGATTCACAGACCGAAACATATTTTTTATTGAAAACAAAAATCAACAACTCAATATGGAAAAATATTCCAATATATATAGAAGGTGGTAAACGTATGGGCGAGATGCGAAAAGATATTGAGATAGTCATGAAGGACGGCACATCAGAGACTGTTCATTTTGATGGTATAGACAATGCATATGCCAAGGTTATCCGAGCTACGATTATTGGTGATCAAACGTTGTTTGTGTCAAAAGAGGAGGTCCAAGCTGCATGGAAATTTATTGATCCTGTTGTCGCGAGTTGGCAAAAGACTGATGTAGTGTTGGGAGAATACGATCCAGGAACAACACCAGGTATGTTACAGTAATAGTATTATGTCTGATTCTCACCCACCTTATCCTACAGATGAAGAATTGGTTACTCGTGTTCAGCATGGTGATCAGGAAATATTTGGTGAGTTGATGGATAGATATACTGAAAAGCTTTCACGGTATGGTAGACAGTTTCTCGCTCGACCGGAACATATTGAAGATCTAGTCCAAGACGTCTTTATCAAGGCCTATCAAAATATTCAAAGTGTCGATACGTCACGAAAGTTTTCTTCATGGATATATCGTATTGCACATAACGCATTTGTGAATGCTTTGAGAGCACAACAGACTGCGCCGATTTCATATTTTGATTTTGATACATTTACAGCTCATCCAGTATATGAAGACGGTCACGCAGAAAGGAAAGAAGCCGAGGAAATGCGTGTATTAGTAGAGAAAGGGATCAAAAAATTGGACCAAAAATATCGTGAGGTAGTGATGTTATACTATTTTGAAAATATGGACTATCAGCAAATTGCTGACATTCTCCATGTACCCATTGGTACAGTGGGTATACGCCTCAGTCGTGCCAAGGCTTTGTTAAAAAAAGAATTGCCAGTAGATACCACACATATATGAATGATTCTCAACAAAATATAAAAAAGAATGTGTTAGAAAAAATCCGCCACGGTGATGTGGTCATGCGACCCAAGATATATTTTACCCTGCAGGTAATTGTTGTGGCGGTGGTGGCGGTATGTGCTTTTATCGCCTCTGTTTTGGTTGTTAGTTTTGCATTTTTTAGCTTGCACGAAAGCGGTGAGCTTTTATTGCTTGGGTTTGGGGTCCGGGGATTGCTAACCTTTATCGCTCTGTTTCCATGGGTGACATTGCTCATTGCGGTGGGTTTGGTCGTCCTCCTTGAATGGCTTATTCGATATTTTAAGTTTAGTTATCGACAACCGATTTTGAAAGTCTTTTTTGTGGCTGTCTGTGTGGTGTGTGTTGGAGGGTTGTTGATTACTTTTACTCCTTTACATACAAATCTGTCGGATACTGCAGATCGTGGTGATTTACCATTTATTGGGCAATTATATGAGGATGTTCATATGCCACATGAGGATAAGGGGGAATTTCGTGGTGTTGTCGTGTCAGTGGCTACCTCTACCATTACCATTACCCACAATGATCATGATGCCGATGCTGATGATGGGACACGTGTGGTCACTGTCCCCACGAATTTCAATACGAGTATCCTCCATATTGGTGACCGAGTCTATGTGGCCGGAGATATGACAAATGGGACAGTCACGGCGTATGGGTTGAGTAAATTTTAGAGATGAAATAAATATCTCAGTGCTGTGTAATAAAGGGTGTCAGGCATAACCCTGGCATCTTTCTTACACTTTATGAAAAAAATTCTTGTTACCTCATCTTTTTTATTTGTCTTTGCTGTATATACGGTATCACAGTATTTTGGTGTTAATAACACCGTTGCCTATGTTGCTCCAAATACTCAACCATTGAATGTGACTGTCCCGGCAACACAGCCAGTCATTCCACCAAAACAAACAATACCAACTACTGTACCCGTTACCACGAAGCCGCTTCCAGTACCAACTCCTGTTCCTGTTACTAAAAAAGGTCTCTATACCGATGGTAGTTATACCGGTAGCGTCGCGAATGCGTACTATGGAAATATTCAAGTGCAAGCCACGGTGAGTGGTGGTCAATTGACTGACGTCCAGTTTTTACAATATCCAAATGACCGCAGTACATCAATCCGTAAAAATACTATGGCTATGCCGATTTTGAAGAGTGAAGCCATCGCTTCCCAGAGTGCCAATGTCAGAATTGTTTCTGGAGCGACAGATTCCAGTCAAGCTTTTCAGCAGTCTTTGGGTGATGCACTGACACAGGCACGTAACGCCTAACTTATTATCATGAAAAAAATAGAATGGATTATGGGTATGCCTATTACCGTAGAGATTGTTGATCAATCTCGAACAGATGTAGAAAAAGAAGAGATGCTCAAAAAAGTGTTTGACTATTTTACTGCTGTCGATGCCAGATTTAGTACCTACAAAAATGATAGTGAAATCAGTCGGATCAATCGTGGTGAAATAAAAGAAAGTCAGTACAGTGCAGAGGCGAGGGAAGTATTTGCTTTGTCAGAGCAGACCAGACAAGAAACACATGGATACTTTAATATTCGTACACCAGAAGGGAAATATGATCCGTCTGGTTTAGTCAAAGGTTGGGCTATTTACCATGCCGCGAATATAGTGTGGGAAGCTGGGTACAAGCAGTTTTATATTGATGCCGGTGGTGATAGTGAAGTAGTGGGTACAGATGAACAAGGGAAGCCGTGGAGTGTTGGTATTCGTGATCCGTTTAGTGATAATAAAAGCGATATTATAAAAACGGTGTATGTCAGTGATCGGGGTGTGGCTACTTCGGGAGCGTATATTCGTGGTCAGCACATATACAACCCGCACAAAGGACGAGTCTCGTTGGATGAAGTAGCGAGCATTACCGTCATTGGACCAAATGTCTATGAGGCTGATCGTTTTGCCACCGCGGCTTTTGCCATGGGTAGAGAGGGTATTCATTTTATTGAACAGATGGAAGGGTTTGAAGGATATATGGTCAGTCGAGATGGTATTGCCACGATGACGACTGGGTTTGAACACCATACGAGATATATATAACATGATCCCGTTAGAGTTTTATCAAAATTACTCTATGTAACAGGATTGCAAGTATCACTTAAACTTTTTTATTATTATCAAATTTTAATTAAAACTCTAACGGGATGAAAAAAATAGACGACATCTTAAATAAAATCACCATGTATCGAGTAGTGCTGTATGAACTCATCGGCCTGCTTGTGGTGGCATGTATTCTTGGTTTGTTTGGCTGGATAGCCTATACACCAGTCAGTATATTTTTTTCAACCGCGTATATCCTCGCCATTTGTCTGGGCGTGAATGTATTGTTTGCCTGGGCCTATGATGCTCCGAGTAATCCTGAGTCAACATATATCACAGCCTTGATTCTGGCGTTGATTATTACGCCAGCATTAGCTTTTACTGATACGACATTTTTGATGTTTGCTTTTTGGGCTTCTGCACTGGCTATGGCTTCAAAATATATTTTGGCTATTGGTAAAAAACATATCTTTAACCCAGCGGCTATTGCCGTGGTGATAACCGCACTCGCCCTCAATCAAGCTGCGAGCTGGTGGGTCGGTACCGCATTCATATTGCCGTTTGTACTCATCGGTGGATTTTTAGTGACGCGAAAGATCAAACGTTTTGACTTGGTTTTGTCTGCAATTGGTGTCAGTCTGGCTGTTATTCTTGTGCTTGCCTTTGTCCACGGCGGCACGGTGGTCAGCTTGTTTGTTCTTGCCTGGACAGTGATCATTTCTACACCACTTATTTTTTTTGCCACGGTCATGCTGACGGAACCGTTAACTTCACCACCAACCAGTCTCTTGCGAAGTTCGTATGGGACATTGGTTGGTGTCTTGCTCACACCAGTAATGCACATCGGTTCAATCTATTCGACACCAGAACTGGCATTGGTACTTGGTAATGTCTTCTCGTACATTGTCAGTCCAAAGAAAAAGTTGGTTTTAACTTTGAAAACAGTGGAGCATATTGCGCATGATTCATATGATTTTGTTTTTACTCCTGATCAGCAAATGACCTATCGCCCCGGACAATACATGGAATGGACACTAGCTCACCCATATCCTGACAACCGCGGTATTCGTCGATACTTTACTCTGGCCTCATCACCGACCGAACGCGAACTTCGTTTAGGTATCAAGTTTTATGATAATGGCAGTACCTTTAAGAAAAAGTTGTTGAGTATGAAAGTGGGGGAAAGTATCGTGGCCTCTGGATTGGCTGGTGATTTTGTCTTACCAAAAGATAAAACAAAGAAGCTTGTCTTTATCGCTGGTGGTATCGGTGTCACGCCATTTCGCAGCATGATACAAAACTTGATGGATACTGGTGACAAGCGAGCAGTGACATTATTTTATAGTAACAGAACTACTTCAGATGTGGCGTACAAAGAACTCTTTGATCGAGCAGAAATGACTCTCGGTATAAAAACTGTACATGTGCTGACGGATCCACAGACAGACATGTCAGGCTTTACCCACTCCGCGCGGACGATAGATGCGCATGTCATTGCTGAGCAAGTGCCAGATTACAAAGATAGAATCTTTTATCTCTCTGGCCCACGCGGTATGGTCTCGAGCTTTCAAACACTTCTCAAGACAATAGGGGTACCAGAAGGTCATATTAAGACTGATTTCTTTCCAGGTTTTGCTTAGAGTAATAGTGTTGTATATAAAAAACAGCAGGTCAGACTGCTGTTTTTTTATTGTCTTTATTTAGTAAGTCTCTAACTTAAAAGCCAAACAAGTGAGAGAAGAATGATCCAATATTTCCAAAGATTCCATGAGGTGCAGGTTTGGTACTTCCAGCTGAAGTACTTGGTGCTGGTTTTTGATCAATCACACTGGTTGCGGTGATTGTTGTGCCATTAATTGCACCTTGCACAATAACATTGTCACCGACTGTAATAGTAGCGATGGTTGCTGCGGGTGTTGTCGAACTCATACGTCCAGCAATAATTTTTGCAGTAGCTGCATTGACCGTGTATGTCATATTGCTTTTGTTGGTCACTGTCAGTGTATTGCCACTGACCGTACTGACCGTACCAGCCACGACAGGTTGACCATCACCAGTAAACGCATTTGTTCTTGTCATCATGCTAGGTTGGCCTCCTTTCATTCCCATGCCACGACCAGGTACGACGCCATCACGAATCATTGTTGCAGTAACGGTGTTACCGCTGACTGTTCCTTGTGCGAGAACAGTATCCCCAACGGTAATATTTGCAACGGTACTCGCAACATTGTTTTTAGTAACCGTTGCATTTGTCGCGTCAACCGTAAAAGTTGTTATTGGAGTAGTGGTGCCAAATCCTTGTCTACCTGAGACGGTCACTGTGTTGCCGCTAATGGCACTTACTGTACCAAGAACTGCTGGTCGCATCATGGGACGACGTCCTGCGAGGGTATTTTTCCATTCACCATTTGATTGAGCTGTGGGGGCCTGACTTGTGCTGTCTGCAAAGGCAGGGATAGCCACAGCAAAAGCAGTGGTCATGGTCGCTAACATAATGCCGGTAGAAACGTATTTTTTAATGTTCATTTTTTCATATGTGCAATTTTTGTGTATGTTACTGGTAAAAGGTCTCTCTAGACCCAGTAATACTACGAGTATGTGTATGAGTGGGGTGCATGTTTATATGGTATAGTTATATAAACATGAATACATTTTTTCTCTCTCATAGACGATATTTTTCTTCTTTTCTTCCTTCTCTTCTTTTTTCAATTTTTCTTTTTTCGTCTTTTCTGTTTCCGTCTGTTGTCTCTGCTCATGAAGTTTATGTTCTTTCTCCGTCTGAAGTTCAAACAGCTATCAATACGCCGTCAGTCGACCCTATGAGTGTGGTGCAGGATCAAATGACAGAATTTTCTTTGTATGCCTTGATCGGGGCACTCCTAGTCTTTTGTATATTTTTCATTTCTATTTCCCGTTGGTTAGAAAAAAAATGTGACCCGTTTCTAATGAGAATAAAAAAATATGCTCCGTTGATCGGACGTATGGCTATGGGTTTGTCGTTTATTTGTGCAGCATATTTTGGAGCAATCTTTGGGCCAGAATTACCACTACATGCTATCTACGGCAGTATGACACCAGTTGTGCAGGTGCTGTTGTGTATTGTTGGTCTGTTTGTCATCGCCGGTTTTGAAGTGCAGATCGCTGCGACTATAGCCCTCGTCTTGTATCTTGTTGAGGTCTATTATCATGGAGTGTATATGCTGACCTATGTGAACTATTTGGGTGAGGTATCAATGTTGTTGTTTGTGGGGGCGGGAAGTTACGCCATTCAGAAAACAAAGTTATCTGCAGTTGTGTATAGGAAAATAGAACACTATGGCTTTTTGGCCTCACGAGTATTGTTTGGTACAGCCCTTATTTTTTCTTCAAGTTACGCCAAGATCATTCATTCTAACCTTGGCTTGGAGACAGTCATGAAATATCACCTGACAAATTATCTGCATTTTGAGCCACACTTTTTGGTCCTCGGTGCTGGACTGGTAGAGATAACCATCGGGCTGTTTTTTATTTTTGGTATTGAAATTCGTTTTACCTCTGTCTTTTTGTTGTTTTGGTTGACTCTATCACTACTATTTTTCGGCGAAGTGGTCTGGCCACACCTCATATTGATTGGTATCCCATTGTCCTTTTTCTGTTATGGCTACGATCAGTATTCTCTGGAAGGATATTTCTTTAAACGTCTGGGGAGAGAGCCCGTATTATAGTGATATGTATCGAGATTGTAGGTTGTTTGATACGTACGAGAAAATTCTTATACAAACGTAAAAAGCACCATCTCTGAATCAGTCCCGACGCGTACTGGTGGTCCCCAGGTACCAACGCCACTTGAAGTATAGACCAACATATTTTTGAATTGATGTAGTCCGTATGTAAAGTCACCATACATCCACTGAGCAATGTGTTGCAGTGGCCACTGTTGGCCTTTGTGTGTATGACCAGATATTTGAAATGAAATACCAGCTTGACTGGCGACGGTCACATCCTTTGGTTCATGCTTTAACAGGATAGAGAGTGTGCCGGGTTGTATGTGCAGAGTTGCAAGGATATTTTTGAAGCGTTCTGTATTTGACGCATTGTGATAGTCCACCCCTATAATCTGCAAACCATCAATGTCCACGGATTCATCTATGAGCGTATGTATATTTGCTTTTCGTATGGCCGCAAGAAATCTACTCGCGTCACCAAACTCTTCATGGTTACCGGTAATAAAATATGTGCCTAGTGGAGCAGACAGAGATGTCAGAGGGGATATGAGTTCATCTGGATCTGGCGCACCAGTACCATCATAGAGATCACCACCAATAAAAATAATATCGTGTGGTAGTGTCTGTATTTTTTCTACAATTTTTTGCGCAAAAGATAAACCATGTATTTGTCCGAGGTGTATGTCACTGATCCAGAGAGCCTTTCTCCCGCGCCATTGTTCGGGTAAATGTTCTAGCGAGATGTCTACTTTTTTCACCTGGATATTTCGAGCGTGAAAGAATCCGTACATACTAATGATAACAGACCCAGTGAGTGAGAGTTCACCAATAATATGTGCTACTGATCCAGATATCATGGCGAGAATTCCGTAGATAACTGAAGAAAAGAAAAGATAAGTAAAAAAACCCATCCAGGTGGCAGTGATCGTATAGGAGATTCGAGTGAAGGTGTTGTAATAGTATGAGCCTAGAACTGAGGTCAGGATAAAGCCCCCTGACATACCGGCAAGTAATACGATTAAGAGAGATAAGGCTACTGATGATGTAATGCTAAAAATAGTTGCGAGAGCGAGATATACAACAAAATTAGCTACACATAAAAATAATGAAATGATGGAGAGAAACAATAGTATTGTTCTAAATCGAGGCTTCGGTATTTTTTCCATGACTGCAGTATAGCAGAATTGGGAGGTGTAGGTTTGGTTTGAAACCTGGAGCGTGATAATTAAAAATAGCAAATAAAAAAAGACCAGCCTATAACTTCAGGCTGGTCTGCAGGTTAAATGTCTGCTCGGGAGTGTCGACGACGGGGTTGATTCGAACAACTTCGTCAAAAGGATCCAAATCGATCTCTGAAGCAAACGTGTGAAATAGTTCGTGGTCTCTTTTTGGGGCGTCTTCGGAAAAGAATACGAGATTCTGTCCTTGTTGATTGCGCCAGTCTACTGTCTTCGCAACTCCAGGCTTCATCCAGAACCATTCGCTCACATTCTTCACCGGAGTTACGAAATACCAAGCGAGAATACGATCAACACCTAAAGCACGAAGTTTTTTAATAATTGCGATCCGTTCTTGAGAGTTACCGTTCCAAGTATCCAAAATAAATCTGGAGTTTGATGAGGTTTGAATCTTTTCTTCGATCCTTTGCCACATCACGTCATGGGCATGAAAGTGCCCTCCAGAGTACGAATCCAAAAAAACACTACCAAACAATTCAACAAGAATTTCGTCCCGACTAACCATAACCGTATTTGGATCAAACGTGACAGCTTTATTGCAAAAAACCGTTTTACCACTTCCTTGTGGACCGACAGTTAGAATGACTTCTTTCACTGTTTTTTATTTCTCCTTTTTCTGTGAAGTACAGTACCAGAATATATTAAATATGTCGAGTCAACTATCTGTTTTACTGAGTAAGTACGCTCGGAGTTTTTTGCTTTAGTTCTGGGCGTGAGCTAATTCAATTGCATAAATGCATTGACATAATGCACGGCAATACCTCCAAAGTTTGTATATGACTGAAATGTACTTTGGATGGTGTTAACTTGAGTAGTAAAATATTTTTTTGATGTGTTATTAAAGGTAATATACGCTGGTTGGACATCTCCAGTTTCTTGAGCAATGATGATTTTTGTATGGAAGTTACCACTTGATGCTTCGGTCACTTCAGTATGAGATACATCGATACTACCATTTTCCCCAGTGGCAAAGTTTCGATATGCCATGATGATGATCGTACTACCAGAGCGCCTCTCGAGCATTGTTAATATATGTGTGTATGTGTAGGCTGTTGTTCCATTATAGGTTACCGGTACGGTTTCTTTAGAGACATCATCATAAAAATCAGGGATAACGACACTAAACTGGAGATCACTGCCATTGAAGTGGGTAATAGTCTGATCAATCAAAGAGAGATAATTTCTCAACACACTTTGTTCATCTGTAACGTATTCCGGCAGGAGATATGGTTCAATATCATACTGAAAGCCACGTAATTTTTCGGTGTGAGTAACATTAAAGTTTTTAATGTAATTGATAATAGCAAATGGTTTGTAGAGGTTGTCTGGTTGTGCCCAATTTCTCCACCCAGCTTCGGCATCAACTGTTATGTTTTTTTGGTGGGCCAGGGTAATAAAGTGCTCGAGAGCGGCTGAAAAATCTTTTTCCTTTTTTGTTTTTTCTGGACCATCAGGTAATGTAAATATATCAAGATATGTGTCTACCGATACATATATAGTATGTATGCCATTTGATTGCGCTCCAGATAAGACAGATTGTATATAGTCGTCGGTCATATCACGAGGTGATGTCCAAAGCCACGTACCGTATTCTTTTGCTGGAGAGACTGTTTTGATACCAGTGGATGGTTGATTGTTTGTAGTAGAGGTAACCAGTGCAGCAAGGTTGTCATGTAACATAAACGAGCTGGCCAGATTTTGGTCTGTCAGGATGGCATTTGGAGTAATATGGGTGTCAGAATATTGAGCAATACGAGTATCTGTTTTATTACGGATGTTTGTATTTGAAGCTGTTACAGAAGTCGGAGTGGTATATGCATGTATACTGATAAAAATAATGAGTATGGCAAAGAGAGAGACGTATGCTTTTTTGTCCCAAATCGCACGAATAATTTTCGGTGATACTTTTTTGTACTGTGTACGAATCGATTTGACTGGAATTTTTCGGGACAGTAATTTCTTTTGTTGTTTAATTGGCATGTGCAGTGAAATATAGGAGAACGTTGAGATAAGTATATATGTTTTTTCAATTGAATGTTATATACTAGTCCACATATTAGTAGTGAGTACAATAATATATATGCGTCACATTATTATCAGTTTAGTTATTATCGGAGTAATTGGATTTGCTGGATATGCACTGTGGGGTCATCAGGTAGACGCCCCCGTACCGTCATTGTTTGGTAATGGAACAGCGACCAGTACGCAAGCGACGGACACATCTGTCAACACAGCACAGACAGCGCCACCCGCTACGACCTCAGTTGCAAACGTAAACACCCCCTCACCACTTGCGAGTCAAAATAAACAAACAAATAATATAAAAAATCACATGGTTACTATAGACACAAATTACGGAAAGATAGTTTTTGAAACCTACGATACTGATGCTCCAAATACAGTCACAAATTTTGTGACGCTTACAGAAAAAGGTTTTTATAATGGGGTGATCTTTCACCGGGTGATCAAAGGTTTTATGATCCAAGGAGGGGATCCAACGGGCACAGGCACTGGTGGTCCAGGGTATAAATTTGCTGACGAATTAAATCCAGCGACACCGTCGTATCAGACTGGCTACAAAAAAGGTGTGGTGGCTATGGCCAATGCAGGACCAAATACAAATGGTAGTCAGTTCTTTATCATGGCTGCAGATTATCCACTACCAAATAACTATACGATTTTTGGTAAGGTGGTGTCTGGTCAGGACGTGGTGGATACGATTGATAATGTGCAGACCGGGGCAAATGATAAGCCGGTGACACCAGTTGTGATGAAGTCAGTTGTTGTGAACTAAAAAATTTAGAACGTCCGTATGTGGGCAATCTCATTGTCTAAAATTAAAAAATAATTTTCATCGTAGGTCTAACTACGCCTCAAATTATTTTTTAATTTACTCATTATGAATATATAATGAATAAGTGTTCCCTTATACGCGACCTTACTCAAATCTGAAAGTTCGTGGTTAGCTTATATGGCTTTAAATAAGGATAGATCGCCAAACTTGACATTTTGGTATGAAAGGTGCTATACTTTCACCACTGTAAGTTTCTCGAGGTTTTCTTGGTCAGGCAACTGTCAGGGGAATGGAGAGGTTTAGTCGCCTTACAATTTTAAAACTATAGACTAGTAATAGGGACTCGTAAGAGTCTCACACGCACAATGGCAAAGAAATTATATGTTGGGAATATGGCTTACACAACCACAGATGCATCTCTTAAGGATGCTTTCTCACAGGTTGGTACCGTATCATCAGCTTCAATTATCATGGACCGAATGACAGGCCGATCAAAAGGTTTTGGATTCGTAGAGTTCAATGATGATGCAGAAGCAGATGCAGCTATCGAAAAGTTCAACGGTTTTGAACTTGATGGTCGTAAATTGACTGTTAACGAAGCACGCCCAATGGAACCTCGAGCACCTCGAACAGGTGGTAACGGCGGCGGTTATAGTGATCGCGGTGGTGACCGATCTGGAGGACGCAACTGGTAAGCTGGTCCTTTCATCTTTGGGCAATCTCATCGTCTAAATTCTGAAAATATTCTGCGTCGTACTAAGGTATGTCTCCGAATATTTAAAAATTCTATACGCGACCTTACTCAAATCTGAAAGTCCTAAACAAAAAACTATCCTCACGGGTAGTTTTTTGTTGTCTGAAGATCTCGAATTTTATTCGAGAAATACCCGTCAGCTAGGCTCGCGGGGATTGATACGACAGTATCGGCGGAGGCCGATTGTTTTGCGAGTATAAGAGCCCCGGTTCTGCCGCCAAACCTGCCCAGCTAGACTGTGAAGGGTAGAACTGCTTGTATAGATAAGAATTGTTTGAATTACTCTGTTAGAAAATCACATAGAGCGTGTTGTGTTAGGTGTAAAATCCAATTAATGAGTATGATTTATATAAAGAATATTATAATAAAAAAGTTTCCTATATTATACACAGTTTTTTGTTTGTATGTGAAAAATAAAGGTGATATTATTAGCATAGTTTCGATATTTCGAAAAATTATTTTTAATTAATATTTTAACAATACATATATGTTTGGATTAGGAACAAAAGAAATTATCATCATTGCCGCGGTTATTGTTTTGCTTTTTGGTGCAAAAAAAGTGCCAGAACTTGCAAAGGGTGTTGGTGATGCGATTCGTCATATTCGTAATGGATTTAAAGATGTTGATGAGATGGATCAAACCAAGAAAAGTAGTAAATAATTGTAGAGATTAGTAAATACACATCGAAATGTTAGCATCAAAACATTCTTTTAGACTACTCTCCAGAGAAAAAAAAATCATAACTCAATCTGATACAGAGTTAAAAATCAGAACGAGTCAAAATGAATTGGAGAGTGATAATAAAAAAAGATCATTCCTTAAATTAGCAGGAATTGTTGGTGCTGGAGCGATTGCTTCAACACTTATTCCTAAAAAAGCTGATGCATTGATTTTTGGAAGTCAGCTGTCTCCAACTTCGTCTGGTATCAAAAATGTTTCCGGTGCAAAAATCAATCCCGCAACAGAAGACACGCTGACCTCTATTAAAGCACAGACTGATTTGTTGTCATTTGACTCCGGTTCACAACCCGCAAATCTTAAGGTGAGTATTACTGCGGGTACTATTGGTGTACAAAATGCAAGTGCAGTGACGATCAACCCTGCAACTGAAGATACATTAGCTCTCATTAAAACACAGACTAATAAGCTGACATTTGATGGTAGTAATAATCTACTTACATCTGTTGGCGGTACTGGAAATATCGTTGGTATTAAAGATACGACAGGTACCACCATAAATCCTGCGACAGATGATAGTTTGGTTTATTTACGTCGTATGGTGAAGTTGATGGAGTCCCAAGCTACAGTTGATGCTAGTAATCGACAAAGAGTGGTTGTTGACGGATTCGGTGCAGTGGTTACGGGTGTTGGTGCGTCTGGTGTCGGTGTTCCACGCGTGACAGTGGCGAGTGACTCTGCGTTTAGTGCAACCATTACGTCCTTGAACGGTTGGGGTGACGGTATGTTTCAAGATGTCGCCAGAAATACATATGCAAATGGTATTAGAACTAATATTTCATTTGCGTAATCTTAGTGGTTCTTGGTATCATTAGGAGATGCCACACAGAGCCGTATCTCCATATGCAAAGACTGTGTATAAACACAATGCACAGATCTATAAACTCCTATCGCACCCAAAGCGATTGGAGCTTCTTAACATACTCGCAATCTGCCCAGCAACACTTACACAACTCACCAAACTTGTAGGTGCTAGTAAGGCAAATATTTCGCAGCACCTGTCGGCACTCAGAAGCCAAAATCTTGTGATAGTCTCAGACCGTGCCAGTGAAGCAGAGTACAGTATCGTCAACAAAGACATCATTAAGCCATGTAAAGTCTTTAAAGATATTTTTGATAGCCATCAACAATAATCTCTCGTAGAATTAAACACTTTTTTATTTTGACTAGCATTGAATGAATTAGAAAAGTACTCTTTTCTAGTTCTGAGATGCGACGTCAAAACAAACAACGTTTGTTTTGCGAATACCCCTCGCGTGAGCATGGGGGATGAAGTAAAAGTTTCCTGAAGCTTTGCTTCAGGATGAATTGGCTTCACCAATTCATATCGGGAATACTCCGGGCGTGAGCCCGTGGGTTGTTTATTAAAACAGTCACACTATGTGACTGTTTTAATATTCTTGATTTCGAATTTTTGAAATGTGTACACTGGTAAATCATTTAGTCCACAAAAATGATCTTTCGTAGGTTATGCACAATTTTTTTGTTGGTTTAATCATTGTGTAGATGATATAATATTTTTATATTTTGAATTTTCGAAATGCGTAAATTGAGAAATTACTTATCCACTTTTCATTTAAATAGGTTTTATTTCGAATAAAAATGAATTTGTTCAATCAAATAAAAAATATTGTAGGTCAAAAAGTTAATCCAGCAACCGAGGAGACCCTTTCTGCTATAAAATCTCAGACAAATTTGTTGACTTTTAATAGAGGTAGTGTGGATATTAAAATTGCTACAAAAAATATAAAGTTACAAAATGTTGCACATGCAAATATTAATCCCGCAACAGAAGACACGCTGTCTTCGGTAAAAATTCAGACAAATAAGTTACGTTTTGATAGTCAATCAAATATACAAACAACAGGATTTGCACCAACATTGTCGACAGTAGTCAATGTAAAAGATCAAACATTAAATACTATCAATCCTGGTTCTGATGAAAAAACTATTTTATTGCGTCGCATGGTGAAACTCATGGAGTCACAACAGACAGCTGACGCAAATAATAATCAAAAAATGCTTGTTGATGGTTTTGGTAATGTCGTAACAGGTTTGGGACTTTCGGGGGATACTATTCCTTTGGTAACTATGGCAAATGATTATCCAACAGCTATCACGGGAGTTAACGCATCTTCTAACTATTTAGGTTGGAACAGTCAAATCTTTAAAGATACTGCACGTGATGCGTATGCAAAAAATATTAGGAAGAATTTAGTTTTTTCATAAAAATTTTTTAAAAAATAATAATAGTATAGTATGTCTCTCACTAATAATTTAAAAAAACAAATAGATACACCGGTATGGGAATGGACCCGTCTTGCCCCTGCAGTATCTTCTGCAGTCAGTTCTACATGTACGGCTGATAATTCTACGTACCACGTCACTTTTGGTAGGTATGTTTATTACA
Organism: uncultured bacterium; assembly: GCA_903870365.1. GTDB lineage: Bacteria > Patescibacteriota > Minisyncoccia > Phycocordibacterales > DATDWN01 > CAIQCQ01. The sequence continues at coordinate 51,994 of CAIQCQ010000027.1, forward strand.
TGCAAGCTGCCGCTACTTTGGCCACCACCACGGCCCTGACTGGTTTTTTTAGATATGATACTATTTCTGATTCGTACCAGTTGTTGTCACAACCGCCTGGCGCATTGTTGACCTTTTCAGGAATGCAATTTGCTGGCGGGCAGGGGTACAACGGCATGGTTCTTGCATCTACCAGTAATACTATCACTACGGCAGCTTTGACAGGACAGACTTTGAAAGGTTTTGATATTCGAATTATTGGAGGAACGGGGATTGGTCAACAGAGAATCATTACAGGAATATCGGACCTTGTCATTGCTGATAATGGGACATTGAGTGCGGTACCAGTTTCTCCTCAAAACTTTGTAACTGATATCAACAAAAACTGGACTATAAATCAATGGGTAGGATATCAAGTAAGATTTGTATCAGCTGCTGGACAGTCGCAGATTAGAAAGATTATGTATAACACGTCAAACACGTTGTATTTTGCTGACGTGTCAAAATTTGCAGAAGATCAGCAGCCATGGTGTCCGATTACAACAATCGCTGGTTCTGCGCAGGTGATTGTGGCCATAGGTTCTCTTTATCAAATTGAATCGTCTAGTATTACTGTTGATTCAAACTGGTCTGTGCAACCAGATGCAACTAGTCGTTTTGTGGTTCGTTCAGGTGCTATTTGGTTACTCACTTCTGGTGTAAACTATGTTTTACAATATTATGATATAGCTGCAGATACATGGTATATCAGAAATGGAGGTTCAGCATCTTCACCAGTTCTTGGGTTGGGTACTGATGCAACAATTGTTAATACTGGAGAAAATGCGACTGTATGGGATCGTGGTATTGCTCTCGGGGCTTCAAATGACACCACTCACCTCCAAGATACAACAAAAAGTTGGACAGTCAATCAATATGCAGGATATTATGTCAGAATATTTTCAGGAACAGGTGAAAATCAATTAAAACAAATTATTTCAAATACATCGAATACGTTGGCGTGGACTGGTGCAGCAACAGCTCCTGATACAACATCCAGATATTTTATTGAAGCATTTGACGCTGGTACACTGACTTCTGTCGGGGCAGTGACACAAACAGGAGCTTCTACTGGAACAATAAATGGTAATGTGTTTACTGCTGGTTCGACAACAGGAGCATATTATCCTGGTCAGATTTTGACAGGGACAGGCGTACAAGCATCACAAACACTTCTATCTCCATCGTTGGCATGTTATACGACAGGTAACAGTACGACCGTAAACTTTGCAACAGGTAACCCATCGACTATGGGTATTACTGCGGGTATGGTGGTGACAGTATTTGCTGTTGGTGGTGGTGGTGTTATTACTGTTGGTACAACCGTCTCATCTGTCACCTCGAGTACTGTAGTGTTGTCTGCAACAACAACAACAGCCTTAAACGGATCTACCTTGCAGTTTTCATCTGTAGCTATTCTTGCCGCTTGTACCACAAACACTTTTTTGAGTGTATATGTGACATGTACATCAACGACAGGTCTCTATACTGGTGCATATCTGACAATTTTGAGTGGTTCTGGTACACTCGCTTCCAACAGTTATGTGGCCAGTGTTGTTGATAGTACCCACTTTACACTTTCTGCTCCACCAACCGTGGCACTTTCTGCTGCGGTGCTTCAAGCACAACCATATCAGACAGTTATTACCGGTCAGTTATCTGGAATACTTGGTGGAGCAGGTACATATACAGTGTGGCCCTCGCAGTTAGTTGCTTCAACAACTATTACAGGAACAGGTATTGGTACGGTGACAGATAGTTCAAAGTCCTGGCTACCTGATCGATGGAATAATTCCGTTGTTCATATACGCTCAGGTACTGGAGTGGGACAAGTAAGACAAATTACGCGTACTGTTCCTGGTGCTGTTGTATACACCTCAGCTTCTGGTGCAACAAGTTCTGGAAAGGTGGTAACAGTGACTAGTACCACTAGTTTGACTGTTGGTATGGCTCTTAATATTACCGCAGGTACGGGAGCATTTACTCCAAATTCTTATGTTGTAGCAGTAAATAGTAGTACAACATTTACTGTATCAGATTTTCCTAGTGTCGCACTCTCTGGTGGTTCAACTGTGGTGACAGGTGCACCATACAACACATTATGTGTTACACCAGCATGGACAACACAACCAAGTACAGATTCTATTTACGGTATACATGGAGATACTGATAAAAATTATTTTAGTTTGGCCACGAACAATGCTGCGACATATATCCATAATATAGACTCAGACAGTGTCACAACTGGACGTATGCTTGATTGGGGTGCAGCTCGTGGTATTTCTGCACAATATTCAGATTATCTACCCGTGGCGGTGTCTTCAAGTGTCCCAGTATTACCCATTACCAGTGCCATTGGCTTTATTATTGGTACTGGTGTTGCCACAACAGCTACTTCAAACACATCTAACATTGCCACTATAACCTACACTACTGCAGCTTCAGCAAGTATTTTTCCTATAGGTTCATGGATTACAGTGGCGGGTGTGACACCAACTGCGTATAACGGAACCTGGCAGGTATCTGCCAATGGTGTTGGTACAGTTTCTTTTTATAGTACGACTGCGACTGGGGCACAAACAATTGCTGGTACGATTGCTCAATCGAACTCAGTTACGTTAGGTGGAACCTTAGCAAATGGCGCATTTTCTTCATTGGGTGCAGGTACGACAGTGACTATTTCTGGAGCAGTACCAGTGGCATATAACGGTACGGTCACTGTTTCGTGCGGAGCACTTGGTACAACAGGACAATCCTATGGAGGATACCAGTCGGCTGCTGGTGCCACAAGTTCTAGTACGAATATTACAGTAGGTGATACGACAAACTTGCGAGCAGGCATGATTCCTGTAGTGACTGCTGGTATTGGAGCATTTGCCGCAGGTACGGTCATCACAAGTATTACAAATACCACTGTTTTTGTAGTCAACAATGCACCGTCCGTGACACTTTCTGGTGGAGCATCTGTGGTGACGGTGACTCCTTCATTTGCGTGGTCAGCTGGTGTTGTGGCGGGTAACATGACCACTCTTGGTGTAGCACAAAAAGTCCCACAAGCTATTTTATCTGGAGGAAGAACATCTTCTACAACTGCTATTGTATTGACTGCAGTCGCCAATCCAACAATATTTCCTGTAGGTTCATGGATCGCTGTATCTGGTTGTACACCTGCAACATATGATGGAGTGTTTCAAGTGACTGCGTCAAACACTTCTGGTTCATTTTCTTATACCACATCTGTCAGTGCCACCGATACCATCACGGTCGTTGGTACTGTTGGTTTGGCCACAACAAAACAGTTGGTCACCACAGTAGCAAACCACAATTTTCAAACAGGGGAGACAATAAAGATTGGTGGTGATCAAGGATTTAGTGCAACAACAAACAATGCTTCAGGTGCTATTTCTGTTGTTGCTCCATCAGTAATTGGTAACCCTACAAACCAGTTTGTGTGGACGGCTGCATCCGCGACCGGTCCTATGGTTGTATATCCACAAGCAACGACACAGCTTCAGGACGGTTCCAAAAACTGGGTTCCAAACCAGTGGGCAGGTTGTATTGTGACCTATAACTATTCTCAGTTTACGTCAGCCAACGTGCAACCAAACATTTCTTATGCATATATCTTATCAAATACCTCAACAACCCTTATTTTTGCGGCTGCTCTAACAAACCCACCGATACAAGGAGTTTCTCGATATGTTATTACCACACCTGCGACATATAGTATAGACAATATGTTAGGGGCTCAGGATTCTGGTTTGGCACAAGGTGCCGCAGCTGGACAGACCACGTCGGTACTTACTGATGTGACAAAAAGTTGGGTGACTCCAGCTCCAATTACCACCTATACAGGATCGGCTATTTCAAACGGTGGTTCTACCGCAACGGTATCTTCTATTGTTGGTCTATATCCTGGAATGGTTGTCGCTGTCACTTTAGGAAACACATCAGTAGCATCTGGAACAACCATCACATCTATCAACCCAGCAACACCTGCAATAACAATATCCAGTACATTTGTGGGTGCGGGTACTACATGTACATTTACTTTCGCTGCCGTATGTCAGAGCTCTGGAAATACAGTCACTGTCAATGGTTTTCCACTGACCAACTTGGCTGTGGGAATGTATGTCGGTGTTACTTCAACAACAAACATTTCAGCTGCTGTGCCGACTGTGGGTGCATTTGTGGTTAACGGAGGTGTGAACCTGACTCCGGTTAAGGTAACAGGAATTACGGGTGTTAACACCTTTACTGTGTCGGCCACCCCACCAGTTCCCCTTGTCAATGCAACAGTACAGGCATCATTTTGGTTTCCTAACCAATGGGTGAACAGAAGACTGCGACAAGTTTCTGGAAACGTGACGTATGCTTCTTCGGAACAGATCATTACGTCTAATACATATAACACTCTTACTGTGACGACAGTTTTTGGTACTACACATACACATGGTGTGACGGGGTATGCGATTCTCCAACAACCACTTCGTGGTGCTGGCACAGCTCTCTTTTGGAATTTTGGATCAAGTGATACAACACGAATTGGAAAATATCTGTATCAGGCCAGAGGCGGAAACCTTTCTGGTTGGGACAGATTGAATTTGACCACCGATACGTGGGAGTTTATGACTCCGACGCCAAACTTTGAAACCATTAACACTGGAGCGATGTTTGCATACGATGGAGGAGATAGAATATATTTTACCGTCCAGGTGACTCAGCGTGTCTATTATATCGATATTGATACCATGCAGATTCATCCAGCTGGTATGTATCCGTATACTGCGGGAGCAGCGATTATAGGTAATCGTATGGAAATCTTTGAAACAGTGGATGGATTGAAATATTTGTGGCTCAACAGACATTCAAACTTGGAGTGTTTCAGGCAGCTTTTGTGGTACTAAACATACAAATTTATGGATATTAATTATTTAATTCAAATATTACAAAATAAGATTACCATTTTAACTACTGCCAAAGGTCAATCTTTTGCATCGGGTAATATCGATCAAATGAATTTGATTGAAAAAGATATTCTTGACACTCAAAACACATTCAATCAGTTGACCATGCTTGTGGATATGGCACAGGCAGCGAAAGCTGCTAATTCTACGGCAGCGGAGGTAGTAGCGAGTGGGCTAGACGCAGTTCAAAATGTTGTACCAGATATACAAGGTCCTTCGGCAAGTGCGGTGATAAATGGGTATGATATTTCAGCGTATGCTACAGATCCACTGTATGAAGATAAGATTCGAACGATCCTTAGTAGGATGCCAACTTTTTCTGTTGTGAGTGATATAGATATGTATATACAAAGTGTGGCGCAAGGAAGTTTTGTGACTGGTGATGTCGTGTACAAAGCAGCCCAGCAATATGGTGTTGATTTGCAATTAATGATGGCTATTATGCAAAATGATTCTCAGTTTGGAACTGATGGAGTGGGAGCGAGAACAAATAATCCAGGAAATGTAGGTAATACTGGCACTTCAACTCAAACATTTCCGTCATGGAGTGAGGGAATATCTGCTGTTGCTGATTGGCTCAATCGCCATCGTGTGGTGGTGCCGACAACAGACAATCAACCTATCCCGGTGGTTACAATTGTAAGTACAACTACCTCCTCAATATCACCAGTGAATGATCCTGTTGCTTCTGTAGATGTAAATCCTTCATCTCCATCTATAGTGTATGTGCCAGAAATTGTACCCACGACCCCAGTAGTAGCAACAACAACAAATGCTACGTTTCTTATTCCTACAGCAAATGCAACAACCACCCCTGTTGTTGATGTATTAGTTCCAGTTATTGATCAGTCCACAACGACACCAGATGTTGTCGTGCCGGATACTGTGAATACTGATGCAACCACGACTTCAAGTAATATTTTGGATTTGAATAGTGGAAATGTAAATGCTACATCAACACCAAGTATGACTGCTTCAAGTACTCAGGCAGTGATTGTAGTAAAAAAGAAAAGGAAATTAGTGTAAGTGATTTGCCACAAGAAATGTTATGGAAAATTTATCCCAAAAATTCTCGGATTATTTTGAATATTTTGAAAGTCTTAGAAGAAAACTCTATAGTCTGGCTATTGCTTTCTTTGTTTTCTTTTTTTTTGGCTTCTTTGAAGCAGGAAATATATTGAGGGTTATTATACATATATTTGATCTACATGATGCTTCTATTGTTACTACGTCACCATTTCAGTTTTTGAGCTTGGCTACGACAATTGGTATGTATGTAGGAATTATTTTTTGTTTGCCATTGTTTTTGTATCATCTCTATGATTTTTTAAAAGATGGCTTAACTGTACGTGAGAAAAAATTATTTTTTATTTTGTTGCCAATAGGTTTTTTGCTTTTTTTGGTAGGTTTTGCATATTGTTTTGCAATATTGTATTTCTATTTAAAATCAGTCTCAATTATAAATGTGTCTTTTGGTTTACAAAATGTTTGGGATATTAGTAGTTTTTTGTCGCAGGTTATTGTGGCTTCAACGTGTCTCGGGTTAGTTTTTCAGTTTCCAATCATTTTAACTTTTCTTATACGAGTGGGACTTGTTAACATAGAGTATTTACGTGAAAAGCGTTTGTATGCTAATTGCGCGATATTTATTTTTGTTGGTCTTTTACCACCACCTGACATTTTCTCAACATTTCTTGAAGCTATTCCTTTGGTGTTGTTGTATCAAGCCACATTGTGGGTTAATTCAATATTTTTTTCCGAGCAAATACATAGATCAGGGGTTCATCATGGCGAAAAAATAAATATACTTGAATTTGAAACATGAAAAAAAATTCATATTTTACAATACAAAAAAGATTTTTTTTTGGACTAACTATTGTGTTGGTTAGTTTTCTTTGTGCACATTCAGTCAAAGCAGCTGTAGATAAATATGCTCCATATGACACTATAATAGTTGGTGAATTTGTGTACGATGATGATATGGTGGCAACAACAACACCATGTACGATTACTGTGTATAATCCTGCAGGTAGTACCATTGCTTCCAGTATTGCAATGGTATCTTTGAGTAATGGATGGCACTATTATAGTACGTCAACATTGAGTAATGAAGGATTGTATCCAACAACAATGACGTGTGGGTCTACTCTTACAGGGGATTTAGCTAATCTTGATAAAACATTTATTGTTTCTGCTGCTACTTCATCAACAGTTTCTGCAATTAATACTCATATTGATAGTGTAATTACGGCAGCATCTACTTCTATTGTGTCATTGATTGATAGTCATATTGATTCTCAGCTTACCTCAACAGTCTCTACTATTAATTCTCATGTGGACGCAACAGTCTTGACCGCTTCCTCATCCCTTGCTGCTACCATACCAACAGCTGTCTGGGCGAATTCAACCAGAACACTTTCAAGCTTCGGTACCCTTGCAGCTGATGTCTGGAATGTTGCCACATCAACCCTTACCACAGCTGGTACCACAGGA
>CAIQCQ010000028.1 GCA_903870365.1 uncultured bacterium
AACAACAAACCAAGAAAGATTCTTGGATACAAAACAGCTCTGGAAGTATCCAGAGCAAATGGTATTATGAAGAGTATTATCAGTCGTAATTCTACGACTGTCCTGATTGAGGGGTGAATTTAGGGTACACTCCTGCTAAAATTATATTTCTATTTACATATTTGTCAACTCATTTTCAAAACCTTTTTTCTATCGTATTATTGTGGAAATGATCCCGTTAGAGTTTTACCTGACTTTGATGTGATAAGAGTATATTGATATCTTATTGATTTTTTACTATTACAAAAAATATAATTAAAACTCTAACTGGATGAAAAATTACGATCACTCCAAAATTGAAAAGAAGTGGCAAAAGGAATGGGCCAAGGAGAAAGTTTTTGAAGCTATTGAAAATTCAGACAAACCAAAGTTTTATGGATTGATCGAGTTTCCATATCCATCCGGTGCTGGTTTACATGTTGGTCATGTACGCAGCAATACTGCCATGGATATTATTACTCGCAAACGTCGTATGGAAGGCTTTAATGTATTGTATCCGATCGGGTGGGATGCATTTGGTTTACCAACTGAAAATTATGCTATTAAGACCGGTAAACAGCCCGCATTGATCACCAAAGAAAACACCGACAATTTCCGTCGCCAACTACAGTCGATTGGTTTTTCTTTTGATTGGTCTCGTGAAATAAACACAACTGATCCAAAATATTATAAATGGACACAGTGGATTTTCTTGCAAATGTTCAAACAAGGTTTGGCGTATAAGAAAAAAATGACTATCAACTGGTGTCCGAAAGACAAAATTGGCTTGGCAAACGAAGAAGTCATCGCTGGTTGCTGTGAACGGTGTGGAACAGCGGTAGAAAAGCGTGAGAAAGAACAGTGGATGCTCGCTATCACTAAATACGCCGATCGGTTGGATACAGATTTGGATACGGTAGATTATTTACCACAAATAAAAACTCAACAGAGAAACTGGATAGGAAAATCAGAGGGTGCTGAAATCGAATTTCAAGTTGATAAAGAAAAAATAAAAGTTTTTACCACACGACCGGATACACTCTTTGGTGTGACATTTCTTGCTGTGTCACCTGAACTTGCACAAAGTTGGATAGATATTGGCTGGCAAGCAAGTGAGACGATCAAACAATATATTAAAAAAACTTTGGCAGACAGACTGGCGGATGGTTTTGATATGAAAGAAAAGACGGGGATATCTGCTGGCTTTGATGCTATTAATCCTGTAAATGGAGAAAAAGTTCCTGTCTGGATTGTAAACTATGTTCTCGGTGATGTTGGTACTGGTGCGATCATGGGTGTACCTGCACATGATGAGAGAGATTTTGAATTTGCAAAGAAATATAATTTAGAAATCAAACCAGCGGTGATACCTCGGAGAATTGATCACAATAATCCACACGTATCTGGTAAAGAGGTCATTTTTCGTAAAGGAATTATGGCTATCATAGTAAATCCAAAAGATAATAAAATCTTATGTTTGAAATGGAAGAAGCAACCGTGGACTACATTCGTTATGGGTGGTATTGAAGGTGATGAAACTTCTGTCGAGGCTGCGATACGAGAGATACGAGAGGAAACAGGATATAAGAATATAAAACTTGTACGAGTATTGGGTGGAGTTATACAGACAGAGTTTTTTGCTGCACATAAAGACATCAATCGTATTGCACATACACAACCAATTTTATTTGAATTAGAAAATGAAGAACGATCTGATGTTTCTTCTGACGAACTCGCAGCTTATGAGGTCTTTTGGAGGGATATGAAAGATATTACTCCAGAAACAATGACCCATGCAGAAATGGACATTGTGCTTAGTCGAATTGCTTGTGAAGAAAAATCTTTTAATGAAAATGGTGTATTGATTAATTCGGGACAATTTGATGGCTTACAATCTGAAGAAGCAAAGAAAGCCATTACAGATTTTGTTGGTGGAAAAATGGTCACGACATACAAACTTCGTGATTGGGTTTTTTCTCGACAGCGATATTGGGGAGAGCCGATACCCCTCATTCATTGCGAGGCATGTGGTTATGTTCCTGTGCCAGAAAAAGATTTGCCTGTGGAGTTACCACAAGTAGAAAAATATGAACCAACAGACAATGGAGAGTCACCACTGTCAGCTATTTCATCGTGGGTCAATGTAACGTGTCCAACCTGTGGTGGGCAAGCAAAACGTGAGACGGATACCATGCCACAGTGGGCTGGATCTTCGTGGTATTACTTGCGATACACTGACTCAAAAAATGATACGGAGTTTGCTGATAAGAAGAATCTACAACACTGGACTCCGGTGGATTGGTATAACGGTGGAATGGAACATACAACATTGCATGTACTCTACTCACGTTTTTGGCATAAGTTTTTGTTTGACCAAGGTTTAGTACCAACCAGTGAACCATATGCAAAACGCACGTCACACGGTCTTATTTTGGCAGAAGGCGGAGTAAAAATGTCTAAGTCTGTTGGTAATGTGGTCAATCCCGATGAAATCATTACATTGTATGGCGCAGATTCTTTGCGTCTGTATGAAATGTTTATGGGGCCATTTGATCAGGCTATACCATGGAGTACGGAGAATATTATTGGCGTCAGACGGTTTCTGGAAAAAGTCTGGAGACTTCAGTCAAAAGTCGAAAGTCAAAAGTCTATAAAGTCGGAAACAAATTCAAGATTTGAGCTTCTACTACATCAAATGATTCAAAAAGTTTCAAGTGATATCGAAGGTATGAAATTCAACACAGCTGTCTCTGCAATGATGATACTGTTGAATGAATGTGAAAAACAGGAAAATCTTAATCAAAATAATTTTGAAATATTTTTGAAACTACTTTCGCCGTTTGCTCCACATATTACCGAGGAAATTTGGAACGAATTAGGACACAAAAATATGCTTGTCTTAGAACCGTGGCCAGTGACAGATGTGACCAAATTAGTAGCCACTATTGCTTCTGTGGTGGTACAGGTCAATGGTAAGGTCAGAGGACAGGTCAAAGTACCAGTTGATACTGCAGAATCAGTAGTTATGAGCAAAGTGCAAGCAGAAGAAACTCTACAAAAGTGGATACGCGATAAAAAAATTACGAAGGTTTTTTATGTACCAAACAGACTTATAAATCTGGTTCTCGAGGGGGATTGACAAGACTATTGACTTCCGTACAGTCTAATGATAATGTGTGTATTACTAATAAATTATAAACAAGTATTATGGCTGAGAAAATTGTAATTACGTTTAAACCAAAGCAAGTGACGAAGCGTCTTCTTGGTGTACTATCACCTCGTTCTCAGGATGTCATCAATGGCAGATACGGTTTGGGTGCAGAGACAAAAAAGATGACCCTTGAAGCTATCGGTCAAAAATACAAGATCACTCGTGAGCGTGTTCGTCAGATTGAAAACTATTCAATCGCTAATATCCGTAAGTCAAAAGAGTATGAACATGAACAACCTGTGTTCGACGAACTTAAAGCTCTTATCCAGTCACTCGGCTCTATTGTCTCGGAAGAGGATTTACTCAAACACATTAGTAAAGACAAGAGTACACAAAACCACGTCAACTTCCTCCTTGTTGTCGGTGAAGAATTTCATAAAGAAAAAGAAGACGACGAGTTTAAGCATCGCTGGTATGTTGATCGAGACTTGTCAAAGAAGATTCATGAGTCTCTCAAAAAATTGTATTCATCTATGTCAGACGATGAAATCATGTCTGAATCAGATATGATTGACTCATTCCTCGAGCATTTAAAGGACGTATCTGAAGAATACAAAAAAGAAGAAGTTATCAAACGATGGTTGTCATTGTCAAAATCAGTCGGTAAAAACCCACTTGGTGAATGGGGTAAGATGTCATCATCAAATATCAAAGCAAAAGGTATGCGAGATTATGCGTTTCTTGTTATTCGCCGACATGGATCACCAATTCACTTCCGAGAAGTTGCCAAGCTTATCTCTGAACTATTTAATAAAAAGGCTCATGTTGCGACAACACACAATGAGTTGATCAAGGATCCACGGTTTGTACTTGTCGGTCGTGGTCTCTATGCACTCTCTGAGTGGGGGTATGCTGCTGGTGTGGTCAAAGATGTGATCAAAGCGATCCTCGTCAAAAACGGTCCACTGACCAAAGAAAAAATTATTGAAAAGGTCTTGAAGGAACGATACGTCAAGGAAAATACTATTATGGTCAACCTGCAGAATCCAAAGTTTTTCAAGAAGATGAAGGATGGTAAATACGCAGTAGCGTAATTTCCCAGTCTTTGAAGTCAAAAGTTAATCAAATACTCCGCAGTTGCGGAGTATTTGATTTTATGTTATATATAGCCAAGAAATCTCGGGCCCGAGGTCTGAGAGAGGAAAAATAAAATGAAAAAAGTAGTTTGTGTGGTCGTGGTGACACTCTTCACTTTGGCCAACGTGGCTATGGCGGATGTGCCGTGGCCCTGCCCCACCTGTCAGGTCAGGGTGGTTACTTCCACCCACATTGTGGGTGGAAGTAATGGAGAGGGAAGCGCTGAGGGGTGTGGCGTCTGGCGCGCCTGCGTCAGATAGCCCACCACACCAAATACCATCCCGAGGAAAGATTCCTCGGGATGGTATTTTCTTTTTACCAAATCTGTGCTACTATATGGCCATTATTATATTATATCCTCCAACTTATGAACGAAACAGAATTTTTGACCAAGGAAAAGTTTGCCGAATTTCAAAAAGAACTTGAATACTTAAAGGGTGATAAACGTAAGGAGGTGGCAGAAAATCTGGAGTATTCAAAAGCCTTGGGTGACTTGTCTGAAAATGCTGAGTATCATGAAGCTCGTGACATGCAAGGTGTGGTAGAAGACCGCATTGCCAAGCTCGAAACCATCCTCAAATCAGCGGTGATCATTAATACTCATGCGACTGATGTGGTCAATGTTGGTTCGTCTCTGGTGGTAGAAAAAGGTGGAACAAAATTTAATTTTACTATTGTGGGAACAGAGGAGTCAAATGCAATGACTGGCAAGATTTCTGTAAAATCACCATTTGGTCAGGGTGTGATAGGTAAGAGAAAAGGAGAAACATTCTCTTTTGAAACTCCGAATGGTGCAATGACATACAAGATACTGGAAATTAAGTAATTTCAAAAAACCTCCAATGATGGAGGTTTTTTGTTGTGTGTAATGTAGTATACAAATCACTTACCATTCAGTGCTGCCCGCGTACCAGGGCCGACATTACCAAGTTGAGAGAGGCCATGTTGGCTTTGATATTTTTGGACCGCAGCTTCTGTGAGTGGGCCAAAGGTGCCTGTGATTGGCCCAGTGTATACACCTTCAGTGGTTAGTCGTTTTTGTAGTTCTGTAACGTCTGTACCTGTAGACCCGAGAGCCAGAGGATTGTTAAATCTATACCCATCGTTTGTGGTGGCAGGTAATGGAGATATGTTGAGAGGTGAGACGTTATTGAGAGCCACACGTGTTGCTGGACCAACAATACCTATGGCACTAATATTGTGTGCTGTTTGAAATTTTTTGATAGCAGAGATCGTGAGAGAACCAATGGTACCTGTAATTGGTCCACTGTATAAACCATTTTTAGTAAGGAGATTTTGAAGAGCAGTGACATCCGTGCCAGTTGACCCAAGAGAGAGATTATTTGTAAATATATATGATGAATTTGTTGAAGCTTGTGTGTTTGTAGTTGTGACAGTGCCAGCTGATGATGTGACTTGTACCACTGTATATGTGCTTGCTGAGTGACCAGCGCCATCAATAACTGTTGTGCTGATGGAGTGACTACCAATATCATTGATCCTCGGTGTCCATATAAATATGCCAGATTGATTGATATTGGCACTTGAAATGGTACTACCGCTTAGTGTGTCACTCACGCTGTATACAGGATTAAAAAAACCAGTTGATGTAGCAGTAAATGTAATAGGTGTTCCCACAAGAACGATATTTCCAGGACTAACAGATTGAATACTGACTGATGCAGTTGAAACGTTTATTTGTTGAGAGATTGTAGCAGAGTCACCAGTAGTATCGGTTACATATATGGTGATGGTGTGGAGACCCGTATCACTCAGACGAGGTGTCCATGTAAATAAACCAGAAGAATTAATATTATTAGCATTGATACTACTACCAAAAAGTGAATCACTCACTGTGTATGTTGGATTAGTAAAACCAGTTGGCACAATAGTAAAGCTCACTGTTTGGCCAGAGACAACTGTAGGACCAGGGAGCAGTGACGTGATGGTAGCAGTAGCTGTGGCACCGATACTGATACCCGTACTTGCTGTGGCAGTATGTCCCATTGAATCACTTACATATACCGTGATGGTGTGGCCACCAACGTCTTGGGTACGTGGTGTCCAACTAAAATTACCTGCTGAATTTATATTCCCCGCAACCAGACTCGAAGAAATCAGCGAGTCACTGACAGAGTACACAGGATTTGTAAATCCTGTCACTGCTGTACCAAAATATACTGTTTGACCTACATTAACTGACGCACTGGGTGATACCGACTGGATTGATACTGTTGGTGGTCCAACGACAGTAATCTGCTGACTTACTGTAGAAGTATTTCCTGTTTGATCAGTTGCTTTGATTGTAACAGTATGTACACCTGCATCTGATGTCGTGGGTATCCATGCAAATACACCAGAAGAATTGTTTAGATTGTTGTTCGAGATACTGGTACCAGCGAATGAATCGCTGAGAGTATATGATACTGCACTACCAAACCCAGTAGGGACAACTGTAAAGTAGACACTGTTACCTGGAGTGATAGTAGATCCAGGATTGATTGATTGGATGGATAGACTTGGGCTTGTTTGTGCAAATACAGAAACAGGCATCAGTCCGTAATGTCCAATAATCAGAAAGACTGCAATAAAAAAAGATACTTTTTCTCGAAAAGAAAAATGAACAAATTGTGTCATGTGTTATGTACTATTAATAATATGATGATACCCCAAAGTATACTATTGTTTTTCTATTTTTGGTGCATGAAATAAAAGCAGTCCCGCCGTCCATCCTCGCAGTAGAACTGACGAGGTATTAGCGGCAGGAGCCAGGGCTCTTATATTCGTAGAAGAATTGGCCTCCGCCGATACTGTTATACCCATCCTCGTTACAGAGCAGACGAGGTATTTCTCGAATAAATACATGTGTGTAGAGTGATATTCGAGGAATATTTCAGAGTCACGCTCACGAGAGTCAGGGAAATAGACGTGTATTACATTAATTGCACAGGCTGTTTTTCAAGGTATATTTTTTTTAGTTGGACGAGTCCTCTGTGAAGCTGTACCGCAATAGTATTTTTTGTTTGACCCGTGGTGCGAGACATTTCCTCAAGCGACATGTCTTGGACATAACGCATAGACATGACTTTTTGATATGTTTTAGGAAGTTGGCTAATTAAGAGAACTGCAGATTTTGCATCAAGCACATTGACCATGCGATCAGAGATATCAATACTTGGTTCAAACCCTTTTTCAAGAAGGACATCAAGTGATGTTGGTTTATTTTTTCTATACTCATCAATAATGAGGTTGTTGAGAATGTGATAGAGAAAAGCTTTCATTGTTTGGATTTCACCACCCTTTACAAGGTATGACCATGTCTTGATAAAAGTATCTTGAACAAGATCTTCACTGGTTGTTTTGTCACTTACTTTAAAAAATGCGTAGGTATTCAGGGCTTTTTGGTAGGTGGTATAGGCTGTTATAAGTGTTGTTTGTTGAAGAATTTGTTGTTGGGTCATATGTGTAGGCATATATATGCCGATATAAATTATTTAATCTATATTTAATATAGTATTCTTCTGGTTATAAAAAGTCAATTGTTTGTAATGTAAATTGTGAATAAACTGTGTATAACTTAATACGATATTAATGTATATTGCATATAGGATGAGTGTGGTGCTATACTAAAAAACTATGGCAATTTTAATTATTGAAGACGAAAAAAAATTGGTAGATATTTTGAAAGTCGCTCTCAAAGGGGAGCGATATTCTGTGGATGCAGCATATGATGGACAAGAGGGTTTGGAGAAAGCACTAAAGAATAACTATTCTTTAATTATTTTAGATATCATGCTTCCTGGTAAGGATGGATTTGCGGTATGTAAAGAATTACGTGAACACCATATTCACACTCCGATTATTATGTTGACTGCACGGGGTACAGAAGAAGATAGAGTTATGGGTCTCGATGCTGGGGCTGACGATTATTTAATTAAACCCTTTGGACTCAATGAATTATTTGCTCGTATTCGTGCAGTGTTACGTCGTCGAAAAACAACCGATACAGACATTGCTCAGTTTGCTGATATTTTGATGGATAAAAAGAAACATGAAGTTACTCGAGCGGGAAAAATTATCGCGCTCACTCCAAAGGAATACAAACTCCTCGATACACTTTTGTCACATCAAGGAGAAGCAGTTAATAGACGTCAGCTTATTGATTATGCTTGGGGTCCAGAGTTTGTAGAAGGAAATAACGAGTTGAATGTTCATATTAAATACCTCCGGACAAAATTAGATACTAAAAAACAAAAACCATTGATCCATACCATACGAGGAGTTGGGTTTGTATTGAGGGAATAGGTGTTGATAACGTACTATCTTTAGTTTGTAATGAGTGGTATGGTGTGGGTAGAGGTGTTCATGGAATACAGTTTAGAACCGTTGCAAGTGGTGGGTTTGGGCCACAATAGACTCGAACGTCATTGGGATGATAAATTGTCATCAACTAAGGACAATCCATTTCCACTCGCGCCGAAGGATTTGGTACGGATGGGCTTGGTGACTGAGGAAAATTACCAAGAGCAAAATCAGCAGTTTGGTCGATTTTGCAATTCTATAATGGAATCAGAATTGCTAGGGTTGAGTTCTATCCCTCGGTTTTCTTCTGTTCCATGTCCTGAGATCAGAATTTTGGGTATTGGTTTAGCGGAAAGGGATCTTCTATGGGTTCGTGCTGCAGTATATAGTCGTTTTTATATCAAGGCATACGATGTTAGTCGCGTTGCGTGTGACAATCTCTTGTCTCTTACAGAGAGTTTGCCATATACACACAAGATTGACGTCATACACGGAGAAATAGAGGATTTATGGCAGGAAATTAGAATCACACCGGACATGGAAATACCCTTGTGCTATGGGTCTCAATTCATACAAGTTTTAAAAAAAACTAAGATGAAACGAGTTGTCCGTCGTCTTGGGGATCATGTTGCAGGTGGTGTAAATACTTGTTTGGGCAGGAGCGTGTGCATCGTCCACCCATTGTCCGAAGATAACAAAAGGTCACGGCAATGGAATAAACATTGTATACCTTCAGTTGAGTGGGGTGACACCACCCCATACAGCAGGGAAGAGTTACTGAACGCACTTGGTATCAAAGCTCGTCGAGCAGGAGTAGACATTGATCTTTTGGGGGTACATCAATACTTTCACCAAACGTATTCTTTCTTAAAGATTTCGCTCAAGGGTTAGTTTGTTTTTCTACAATATGTATGTGTAGACGAATAAATTAACCCTTTTTAGATAGCATCTAGTAGATTTTGTATAAAATATGACAAATACACTTTTAGAAAAAATCACTTTTTTGAACCAAACAACACTTGATTCTTTGATTGAAACAAGTGATGTAAAGATTATCGAACATTTCACCGAAACAGGCTTAGATATTTTAGGAGCTGATTTCGGTTTTTCTTGGTGGAAAGTTCATGGCGATGATCCGTATACACTTATTTATACAAGTCCTGATTTACCGTATACACCAAAATTACCGCGAGAACATGGTGGTAATTTTGTAGCAGAACAAACACAAGCCCCTGTATTTATTCAAGATGTCATGAGAAAAAATTATGAAAAGGAGTATGATGTGAGTCCGTACATGGAAAGTTACGTTATTATCCCTATTATGTATAAAAAATATATGTATGGCAGTATTGTTCTATGTTACAAAAAAAAGCATGTGTTTAGTGAAGAAGATCGTGGCTTAGCTATTTCTTTGGGTAATACGACCGCACAAACTATTACTACGCGTCAATTTGTAGAAAAAGAATACAAGTCGCGTATTCTTTCAGAAAAACAAGAGGCGCGCTTTAGAGCTCTTATCGAAAACAGTTATGAAATTATTACTCACATTAACAACGAAGGGTTCATATTATATGTTAGTCCATCAATCAAAAAAATATTGGGAGTAGATGTTGTTGATGTGATAGGTAAAAATATTGCAGATCTTATCTATCACGGTAATAATATAAAAACTTTAGAATATGTGCACCAGATTTTAAAAAATCCAAACGATAATCATATTATTGAGTTTTCGTTTAGGAAAGCAGATGGATCAATATTATTTTTAGAGTCTATTTCAGCTGATATGTCTGGAAACCCACACATGGAAGGTATTATTGTAAACATACGTGATGTCACTGGACGTAAAATGATGGAATTTGATAAAGAGACAAAAAGACTACTCGTAGAAGAAAAACTAAAAGTTGAGTACCTTGCAGATGCCACACATGAACTACGGACACCGTTGGCTGTTATAAAAGGAAATGTTGATTTGGGTTTGCTTGATAAAGGAAAAAATCCAAAAAGTGCGTTAAAAGCTATTGATGCGGAAGTTACTCACCTTGCAGGTATTTTATCTGACCTTGCACTGCTTACTTCTCAAGGTGGACAATACAAACACAAAATGGCGTATGAGGAGATCGTACTTGCGGATCTCATTGGAGGTATTGCAAAACGACTTAAATATATTGCACCAAAAAAAACCATTTCTATTGGTATACGTATATCAAAAAATATACATGTGACGGGTGATAAAGTTTATTTGGAAAAGTTATTTTCGAATCTCATTCGAAATGCTCTTACATATGGCTCAATTGGTGGGTGGATTAAAATCACTGCCGTACAAAATGAAAGTGGTACTACGATACGGGTGCAGGATAATGGGGTTGGTATTGCAGAAGAAGACCTACCACATATTTTTAATCGTTTTTATCGGGTGGATAAATCACACAGTTCTCGAGGCAAGCGGACCGGTCTCGGTCTTGCAATTGCAAAGTGGGTGGCAGATGTACACAAAGGTACTATTTCAGTCGAAAGTACTTTGGGAAAGGGGAGTACTTTTACTGTTTTTTTGCCAATAAATACACCTGTAAACTAGGTCAAAATATAAAGATTCTTGGTTATAAACAGTTTATAAACACCTTGTACACGTTGCAAGATGTTTTTTGTATTGACTTTTATTTTTTTTAGATAA